>CAKWRB010000037.1:6734-9830 GCA_934845495.1 uncultured bacterium | reverse complement strand
GGAATCAGCAGGGCTTCGGTGTCCGATTCGGCCTCCACGCAGACATCGAAGGTGATATTCTGCAGAATGCAGGAGGCGGACAGGATGCAGACCTCCTGGGGCCCCAGCCGGTAGAGGGTGATCTCCTTGCCCTCGGAGGAGAGCATGAACACCCGCAGCCCACCGGTTTTGATGAGCACAACACCAATGCAGCTGTATTCCCCATTGTGGATGATATCGCCCTTCTGATAGCTCACCGGATAGAGGTTTTCCCAGAGGAAATTCTGTTGTTCCGGTGTGAGTTTATCCCAAAAGGTATAGGTACATTTTGCCAATTTCAGATCCTGCTCAGAAAGCATGGGAATCACCTCGGTTTCATCAAGTTGAAGTTACCATTATTTTAGTATAAGTGAGCGGTGTTTTCAAGAGCCACCGCAGAATAAGAGCACCGGAGCCGGCGGTCTGTGCAGAACGCTGGCCCCGGTGCGGGAATTCCAAAGGAACTGTTACTTCTTTTTGCGGATCTCTGCCACGATGCTGGTACCGGCCTGAGCGCCCTGATACACAGCCTTGGCAATCTGCAGCATACCGCCGGTGCAGTCGCCAGCGGCATACAGGCCGGGTACATTGGTGGCCATCTTTTCGTCCACCAGAATGCGGTTGCCCTCGGTGGCGGCACCCAGCTTCTTGGCCAGGTCGGTGCTGCCTGCTACGCCAACGGCAACAAACACACCGCTGATGGCCAGGCTTTCGCCGTCCTCAAAGGTGACCTTTTCCACCACGCCGTCCCCTTCAAAGGCGGTGATCTTGCGGGTATCCAGCTTGGCCCCCTCGGGCAGAACACCGGTGAGCTCGGCGCCATTGGTCAGAACGGTGACGCTGCCTACCACCGGCAGCAGCTCGCTGGCCTCGTGCATGGCATATTCGCCGCTGCCCAGCACAGCTACATCCTTGCCGCGGTAGAAAAAGGCGTCGCATACGGCACAGTAGCTCACACCATGGCCCTCCAGCTCCCGCAGGCCGGGAATGGGAGGGGTGGAGCGGGAAGCTCCGGTGGACAGCACCACATAATCCGCCTCGTAGGAGGCAGTCTTGGTGGAGACCATCAGCTTCTGGCCAAAGCCAATGCCCACAACCTCGTCCTCGATGTAGGAAACACCGGCACGCTTGGCCTGGGCAATGCCAGCGGCCACCAGCTCCTTGGCGTCCACCGGCTCGGCAAAGCCGTAGTAGTTCTCAATCTTTTCTGCCTTGCCCAGGGCGCCCAGGCCGCTGCCGATGATGGTGGTCTCCACGCCGGCACGGGCAGTATACAGCGAAGCAGATACACCTGCCGGTCCGTTTCCGATGATGATGACATTGCTCATAAGTCAGTCCCCTTTCTTGTACTGTCTGTATTGTACCGCAGCCGGAGGGCTTCTTTCCGTGATGCAGTCACATTTTCAGGATATGGGAACAGCCGGTCCCTGCGGGGGTCATGATCCGCAGCGAGCCGGCTGTTTGATAGGTGTATGGTAAAAATTAAAGAGGAGATAGAGTCGGGTGATTACTTGACCTCAACGCTCCACAGGCCGTGCAGGTTGCAGAACTCGTAGGCGCGCAGGGCCACTTCGCCATCGGCCAGTACGAACTCAGCCTTGGGCTCGTCGGTGTGGGAGAGGATTCTCTCGTGGCCGCCGAAGTTGGTCTCCAGGTAGATCCAGGAGATCAGATGGGCCTCGGTCATGGGATGGGCTACCTCGCCAACCTTGACCAGTACCTTGTTGCCGTTTACTTCCACAACGGGAACATGCTTCTCACCAGCAGCATCGGTGGTGTTGGGAACCAGCTCCACCATGGGCTCGCCGCAGCAAGCAACCGGAACACCGGCGTCTACATACTTTGCGATGATGTTACCGCACTTTGCACACTTGAAAAACTTCTTAGCCATAATTGCAACTCCTTTTTATCTTTGATGTATGGGGTTCAAAAATACTTGTTCAGAATCAGTAATGATAATTGTTATCATTGATGCCAGTATAATGGATGAAAGCAGTTTTATCCGTGACTAAGTCACATAGCGGGGATTTTTCTGACAGAGGACGATGAAAATACATCGGTTGTATTTGTTGATTGGGTTTAGTTCATCGGTATGACCTTGAGTGAAGTACAGTTTTCCGTTTTGATATGGGATGCGGACTGTTTTCCTTGACAGCGGCAAAAAGGATTGTTACTCTTAAAGCAAATAACAACGAAATGAGGCGGTACCATGGATATTTTTGAGGGAAAAGCAGCTGGGTACGACAGCTGGTTTGATGAGAACCCGCTCCTGCTGGAAGCGGAAGCAGAGGCCATCCGACAGGTGATGCCGGAGTTCCAAAGCGGCGTGGAGATCGGAGTGGGAACCGGCATCTTTGCCTCCCGGCTGGGCATTGGCACCGGGGTGGATCCCTCGCCAGATATGGGTTCCTGGGCGGAGCGCCGGGGGATCCGGTTTATCCAGGGAGAGGCAGAGGCGCTTCCGCTCCCGGACGCAGCCTATGATCTGGCGCTGATGGCAACAGTAGACTGTTTCCTCACCGACCCTGAGGCAGCGTTCCGGGAGGTTCACCGGGTGCTGCAGCCGGGCGGGCAGTTTGTGATTGCCTTCCTGGATCGGGAAACCGAACTGGGCGCCCAGTATGAGCAGTTTAAAATGGAGGATCCTATTTACCGCCATGCCACCTTCCATTCGGCAGCGGAGATCACAGCCCTGCTGGAGCGCACCGGTTTCCGGCCGGAACTGCGCCGCCAGACCGTCTATACACTGGTCAACGAGACCCAGCCGGTGCAGGAGGGCAACGGCGGCGGTGTCTTTGGCGTGATTCGCGCAGCCGCACTGCCGATTCAGGAGTAAACTCGCTGACGGCGGCATAGAGCAGAGGAAAAGGAGTGCATCCGCAGGGGCGGGTATGCTCCTTTTTTGCAGGGCTCAGTCGGCTATTTGAGCCGTACCTGTTTTTCCCAGACGGTTTTTATAGTATAATACAGTATATAAGAAATTTTTGGCAGGGGCATATCCAGAAACTGCCCCTGTTCTGGAGTGAAAGGAGGGAGCTGCGTTGAAGCGAAAGCTCTTCTGTGAAATATCTCCACTGA
>CAKWRB010000037.1:0-6724 GCA_934845495.1 uncultured bacterium | reverse complement strand
ATCCTGCTGCGAACCCTTCGGGATCTGCCAGTGCACCGGAGCTTTGCCCGGACCAAACAGGAGGAACTGCTGCCGGTGCGGATCAAAAAGCACGCGTCGCTGATCCGGCGGCGGCTTGGAAATGTGGAGATGCAGCTGCAGGAGAACAAGGCAGTGAACCTGCGGCTGGCAGCGCCCTGCATCGACCGGGTGCTGATCCGCCCCGGGGAGACCTTCTCCTTCTGGGCACTGGTGGGAAATCCCACCGCAGACCGGGGCTTCCGGGAGGGCTTGGTGATCGCCGGCGCTGGCAGGACCGGCAGCGGCGTGGGCGGCGGCATGTGCCAGTTCACCAATCTGATCCACTGGATGGTGCTGCACAGCGACCTGGACATCGTCGAGCATCACCACCACGACGGTATGGATCTGTTCCCGGACTATGGCCGGAAGATCCCCTTTGGCACCGGCACCTCCATTCTGTACAACTACCTGGATTACCGCTTCCGGAACAACACCGACTGTACCTATCAGCTCACCGTCTGGACCGATGACGAGCATCTGCACGGGGAACTGCTGGCGGACCGTCCGCAGGAGTACAGCTACCACATCGAGTGCCGCAACGAGTTCTTCTCCCGGGAGGAGGACGGGGTCTACCGGAACAATGAGGTCTGGCGGCACAAGATCGATGTCCGCACCGGGCAGAAGGTGGAGGTGGTGCTGCTGCGCCGCAACCATGCCAAAGTTGCCTACGACCCGTCGGGACTGACAGTGGTGGATCTCAGAAAGGGGAGAGCGTGATGATCGATCCGCAGAGTTGGCAGAGGGAGTGGGCCCGGCAGCTCCGGGAGGAGAACCGCTGGCGGCGGCAGGCGCTCCGGCGTCAGCCCGGCGAACTGCGCACCCGGATCACCGAAAAGGTCCCTGAGGCTGCACAGTCCGCCATGACGGCGGCATTTTCAGCGGCCTTTGGGGCGGCGCTGGCCGGGGAACCTCTGCTGCGCCGCACGGCATCCCAGCGGGCAGAGGCCCTGCGCCTGGCCCGGGCCGAGGAGCAGCTCCAGGCACCGGAGCGGTTTGGCTCGGTGCGAAAAACCGGGAAGTCGACCGTGTGCACGGCGGCTGTTGCCTCGGCAGTGCGGAGTTCCGGTCTGGGGCTGCTGGGTATTGGCTTGCCGGATATTCCGCTGTTTGCCGCCTCTCTGCTGCGAAGTCTGGGGCAGATCGCCCGGGGCTATGGCTATAAGACCAGCACCCGGCAGGAGCGGAAAATCATGCTGCTGATCCTGGATGCAGCTCTGACCGGGGGAGAGGAGTATCCACCACTGGCAGAGCAGCTGGACCGGGTGCTGGCCGGGAGCGATGTTCCGGCTGTTTCGGAACAGCAGCTGGCCGACCGTGTAGCGGGAAAACTGGCCGGAGAGCTGCTTGCCGCCAAGTTTTTACAGGGCATCCCACTGGCTGGTGCAGTGGGCGGTGTGCTGGACAGCCGGATGACGGCACAGCTGCTGGACTATGCCGCCCTTAAATACAACCGGCGGTTCCTGTTCGACCACCGCCCGGCATGACCGGAGCAATCGGAGTTTTGCATCCTTCCGGAGCGGAGATTTTCCACCGGAAGGCTGTGGTTTTACCTTTACAAAGAACAAATGTTCTTATATAATAGAGAAAGAGAATGGCTGGAACAGGAGGCGGAGCAATGGGACGGGAACGGGTGATTTTGCACTGCGATCTCAACAACTTCTATGCATCGGTGGAGTGTCGGTATGATCCGCGGCTGCGGACGGTGCCCATGGCAGTGGGCGGTTCGGAGCAGGACCGCCATGGCATCGTCCTGGCCAAGAACGAGCTGGCTAAGCAGTTTGGCATCAAGACCGCCGAGACCCTCTGGCAGGCCCGGCAGAAATGCCCGAATCTGGTGGTGGTGCCGCCGCATTTTGACCGGTATTACGAGATATCCCGAGCAGTCCGTGCGATCTATGCCCGGTACACCGATCGCATCGAGCCCTTTGGCATCGACGAGTGCTGGCTGGATGTGACAGGCAGTACCCTGCTGTTCGGCAGCGGTGTGGAAATTGCCGAGCGCCTGCGCCGGGAGGTGCGGGAGGAGTTGGGGGTGACCATTTCGGTGGGAGTCTCCTTTAATAAAGTGTTTGCCAAGTTGGGCAGTGATCTCAAAAAGCCGGATGCCGTCTCGGTGATCCCGTCCGACCGGTTCCGGGAGATCGTTTGGGGGCTTTCTGCCCGGGAGATGATCGGGGTGGGGGAGTCCACTGCCCGGCAGCTGGAGGCCATGGGGGTATACACCATCGGCCAGCTGGCTCAGTTCGACCGCCGGCTGCTGGGGAAAAAGCTGGGGAAGCACGGCGATGCCCTGTGGCAGTGCGCCAATGGAGAGGACCGCACACCGGTGGCGCTGGAAACCGCCGAGGAGGAGATCCAGAGCGTGGGGAACTCGATAACCTGCCCCCGGGATCTGCAGACGGCCGGGGAGGTCTGGTCGGTGCTGCTGCTGGTGGCGGAGTCGGTCTCCCGGAGGCTGCGGGAAAAACGGCTCTGTGCCAGCCAGGTGATCGTCACCATCAAGGACAACCGCTTTGTCTATACCGAGCACAGCCGCCGGCTGGAGTACAGCTGCCGGGATTCCACCGACCTGGCCCGGGCGGCGATGGAGGCTTTTCAGGAGCGGTACCGCTGGGAGCATCCGGTGCGGGCCGTGGGGCTGCGCGCCTCCGGGCTGATCGATGAGGAGGAGGCCGAGCAGATCAGCCTGTACAGCGGCTTTGCCGAGGCCTGCCGCCGGGAGGCGGTGGAGAGCCGGGTGGATCTGCTGCGGAAAAAATATGGTAAGGGGATCATCCGGAGAGCGGTGCATCTGGAGGAGGAAGAGCGCAGCCACCGGTTCCATGGCAGCGATCCGGCACCAATGCCCACCTTCCACAGCAAGTAAAGGATCTCTTCTGTCTTTTATCTTGCAAAAGCGGATGGGCTATTGTAAGATGGAAGATAGAATCCCCGGCCGGGAATCCGGTTGGGAACAGGAGGGACAGCACATGAACGAGAAGATCTTCATCATTGGATTCGGATTCATCGGGCGGTATCTGGCGCCCTGTTATGAGGCCCTGCTGGGGCAGCCCACCCCGGAACAGGTGCTGGCGGTCAAGGCCAGCAGCCGGGGCGTGGAGGAGCTGCGGCAGCAGTATCCCTATGCCATTTCGGTGGGGGATACCGCGGCCGTGCTGGAGCGGGAGCATCCCACTATTCTGGTGCTGTGTCCGCCGCCCACCGAGGTCCCGGGCATTGTCCGGGAGATCCTGGCGCCTTATTTTGAGCGCTGCCGCCGGGAGGGCCGCCGGCTGCCGGTCATCTATACCTTTGCGCCCACCCCGTCGGCGGACTGGTTCCTGGACGAGCTGGGTGCGGGGACCCTGGCAGCCAAGATCCTGCCCAATGTGGTGGACCGTATCGGCTCCATCGATATGGCACCCATCGGCACCAACTTCATCTCGCTGGATCCGCGGGCCCAGTGGTCGGAGGCGGACCGGGAGACCCTCTGTCGGTTCCTCTCCCCCTTTGGCGAGAATATCTTCCTCACCGATGACGATTCCCTGGCGCTGCTGGCGGTGAAGATCACTGCCCACATCTTCTACGAGATCAGCTTTTCGGTGGCCGATGTCTGTGAAAGCCGAGGGATCCCGGTGACGCTGGCCCAGCTGGGCTCTGCTGTGCGCGCGGCCCGGTTCTCGATGCCCGACTGCCGGCTGCCCCAGCTCTGCCCCTGTGGATATGATGGCCTGCCCGATCGGGTGGCGGAGTTCATGCGCCGGCTCACCCTGGCCTGGTATGCCGGCATCGAAGCCTATGCGGACAGCCTGTCCTACACCATTCCCATGGAGACGGTGCGGCACATCAACTCCCTCTCCTTTGAGCTGAATGTGCTGCCGGTGCAGCTGGAGACCCGGGAAAAGCTCCACGAGAACACCCGCAACCACGGCACCAAGGGCGGCGTGCTGGAAAAGGGCTGCATCTTCTTTGAGCGGTATCTGCGCTGTCCGCTGGAGGAGATGACCGCCCGGGTGCTGGACGGAGCCTGGGAGGAGGATTTCTTCGACTTTGTCCAGGGGATCAGCTACACCATCTCGCTGGCGGCCTACCGGCAGTCCTACCGGCTCACCGGCCGGTAAGCGCAGTGTGCCCACCGAGGGCAGAACAGCGGAATGCTGTGTTTTTACAGGAAAAGGCCCGGGAAATTGTCGGGGACGATGAACTTTTCCGGGAGGATTTTCCAGCCGTTTACAAACCCGATGGTTTGTGTTAAGATTTTTATGGTTTCGCTCCCATACGGAGAAAACCAGGGAAGAGAAAAGGAATGAATTCGGCCCTTTTCCGTTTGACCGGCGCCCGGTGGGGTGTCGGGCAGGGGAAAGGGCCTTTTTGGTGAGAGGAGTGCCTATGGGAAAGATCTTTACAAACGACCCGCCTTTCTACCAGCAGCTTCGGGCCATTGCCGTTCCGGTTGCGGTACAGAATCTGATCACAGTGGGGGTCAGCATGCTGGATACCCTGATGCTGGGCAGCATGGGTGAAGTACAGCTTTCTGCCTCCTCGCTGGCAAACCAGTGGTTCTTCATGCTCACTGTGATCAACTTCGGGCTGGCGGGCGGTGCCAATGTACTGGTGGCCCAGTACTGGGGAAAGAAGGAGCCGGAGGAGATCCGCAAGGTGCTCTCCATCGTCTACCGAATCAGCATCGTTATTTCGCTGCTCTTCTCCCTGGGGGCGATCGGCTGCCCGGAACTGATCATGTCCATTTTCACCAATGATGCCGATGTCATTGCGGCTGGCTGCCGGTACCTGACCGTCATCGGCTGGGTCTATCCGCTCTATGCGCTGGGCAACAACACCATTATGCTGCTGCGTGCAGTGGGAACGGTGCGCATTTCGCTGGTGGTCTACTCGGTTTCCTTTGTGGTAAATGTGTTCTTCAACTGGGTGTTCATCTTCGGCAATCTGGGTGCGCCCCGGATGGAGATCCAGGGTGCTGCCCTGGCCACAGCCATCGCCCGGGTGGTGGAGTTCCTGATCGTTGTCTACTTCCTGTTCCGGAAGGAGGATAAGATCCGGTTCCGTCTGCCCGACCTGCGCCGGTTTGACCGGGTGATGTTCAGTGGATTTATCCGGGCGGCCACTCCCATCATCTTCAACGATATGATCTGGGCCATCGGCAACTCGATGATCACCATCATCATGGGCCGTATGGGCAAGGAGTTCGTGGCGGCCAACTCAATCAACTCGGTGGTGATGCAGTTTGCATCGGTGGCGCTGATGGGCACCAGCTCGGCAGCAGCCGCCATCATCGGCAACACCATCGGCGCCGGCGAATACGACCGGGCCCGGGAGCGTGCCCGCACCCTGATGTACATCGCGGCCATCATCGGGGCAGCTGCCGGTCTGCTCATCTTCACCATCCGGCCCTTTGTCCTCGGTTTCTATAACATCACCGAGGTCACACACAGCTATGCCATGTCCTTCATGGCCATCACCTCGGTGCTGGTGTTCTTTATGGCACAGTCCAGCGTCAGCATGATGGGAACCCTGCGCGGCGGCGGCGACGGCAAGTTCGTCATGGTCATCGATGTCATCTTTATGTGGATGATCTGTATCCCACTGGGCTACATAGCGGGCCTGCGCCTGGGAATGCCGGCCCCCATTGTCTACTTCATTATTAAGTGCGATGAAATGATCAAAAGCGTGATTGGCGCTGTTCGGGTATACCGTGGACGGTGGATTCGAGATATGACCGTCTGATTTTTATCCAATACTTACAAAAATCGGATTCATTTTTCGACAAAAATAATTCTACTTGACAAATGCTGGTTTTTGGAATAGAATGAAACCACATCATAAGCATCCACAGGACAGCCAGTGAGCTGCCGGCAGAAAGGCACGGTGCAGGATTTGACCCAGATTTCGGACGAGGCGCTCCAGCAGCGCAGCCAGCACGGTGAATATGCGGCCTCAGCTGAGCTGATCGTGCGCTATACCCCATCGGTCCTCTACTATGCGGAACGGTACTGCTATCTCGGTCTGGAAAAGGAGGACCTGATGCAGGAGGGCATGATTGCATTGCTCTCGGCCATCCGCACCTATCGGGAGGATGGCGGCGCTTCCTTTCGCACCTATGCCTCCCGCTGCATCTCCAACGGGCTGGCCAAGGTGGCAGCCTCACAGCTCCGGGCACGGAATATCCCCCTGGCGCTGACCACTCCGCTGGATGAAGCAGGAGAGGTATCGGCCCCCAGCCGGGACGAGCCGGAGGAGGTCGTGATCCGCCAGGAGCAGAGCCTGGACCGCAGCCATCGGATGCGGTCGGAGCTTTCGGACTACGAGCTGGCCTGCCTGCAGCTGCTGCTGGATGGCTGCTCCTATGCCCAGATTGCCGGGCGCCTGGGGCGCACCGTCAAATCGGTGGACCGCGCGCTGGGCCGTGCCAGGCAAAAGCTACGCCGGGCGCTGACCGATCCGGTCTGAACTGTTTTCTGTTTTTGAGTCTTTTTATATAAAAGGCTTACAATAAACCTACCCACGGCATATTCAAAAAGTTCACCTTTTCGTTTCTCCGGGGTAAAAACCATTTTCTTCAAGAGAGGTAAAAGCTATGTACACAGACAAGACACTGGTATGCAAAGAGTGCGGCAAGGAGTTCGTATTCACCGCTGGTGAGCAGGAGTTCTACGCAGAGAAGGGC
>CAKWRB010000036.1:1836-9934 GCA_934845495.1 uncultured bacterium | reverse complement strand
CACAGGCTGATGTGCCAGATAGATCGGCAGGGCATGCCGCCCCACCCAGCCCAGCGCCGGCAGGTGTTCCCGGTAGCAGAAGTCCGGCATCCGCCGGTGGTAGAAGGCCTCCCCCAGCCAGTAGCCTGCCAGGAACAGGAACAGCCAGGGCAGCAGCGGATAGTAGTCCGCCGAGGCGAAGATCCGTGGGTGCAGCCCCAGCGGGAAGAGAAAGCCCGCATCGTAGAGCGCCCGGGGCAGTTCCAGCCGCAGCGGCCCCAGCCCGATCCAGCCCCGGCCGATGGAGTCGGTGGCCAGGTACAGCAGGGCAGAGAGCAGCAGCCCGACCGGTGCCGGAATTTTTTTAAGGAGCGGCTCGCACAGCCCCAGCAGCATCATGGCAGCACCCAGAAAGTGCAGGATCCCGAACAGGATGCGCTCGGAGGGCAGCACCAGCAGGGTCACCGCAGTGACCAGCATGCCGCAGAGGAAGGTTTTTGCGCCCCGGCGGAGGTTGCTGCCTGTATACCGCCCCATGATACCGGCGATGAGGATAAAGCTCACGGCGATGTACCGCTGCAGAAAGGCCATGGGCGCACTGGTGAACCAGGCGGTCCCGGTGAAGCGGAAGAGGTAGACGGCATCGTAGGCCCCGTGGTAGAAGATCATCAGCAGCACAGCCAGCCCCCGCAGCTCGTCCAGCAGATAGACGCGGTCGGGCTTACGCATTGTTTCGCACCAACACTGTCTGGATTGCTCCCACATACATCCGGTGGTAGTCCTCCTCGGGGTACTGCCGGGTCACCAGCTCCGAGAGGGCGCAGTCTTTGGTGAGGTCCTGGGCATAGATCTTTTTGCAGATCAGAACGGCCTCGGACTCCTCAAAGTAGGGGACCCCGTCCTGATGGGCCACGGTGAAGCCGCAGTGGGCGATCTTGTCCTCGTCCCGGCCGGAGATGGTGCCGCAGTACTGCAGTTCACTGCGATACTGCTCCGGCAGGAAGCAGAGGGAGAAGCCGTCGGCGGCCTCCACAAACTCGTAGGTGTACCGCTGGGGGCGTACGAACAGGAAGGCCACCGGCTGGTTCCACAGATAGCCGGTGCCGCCCCAGCTGATGGTCATGGTGTTGGCGGTGCCGTCCGGCTTTTCGGCGGTGGCCAGTGCCCACTGGCGGGAGATGCGCTGGATGATGTTGCCGGAAAGCTCGGCAGGAGAGATGGTACTGAAGGTTGACATAAGGCCTCATTCCTTTCGTTGGCTGCGGTCCAGTTTTTAACGGCTTCATTGTACCACATCCGCCCCAAAAGAAAAAGCGCCGCCGGGGAAATGTCGGGAAAGGGTGGAAAAACCGAAAAAACCGGGAACCGCCCCCTTTTTTGCCGGGGGAAAATAGTATATAATATAGGGAGCAGATTTTTTGCGATGTAAGCCGTTTTCTGGTGAAAAACGGTTTATCTCATAGATGGAGGAAAAGATTATGGTCAACAAGGTACGAATTGAAATTGCCGGCTCCCGTTATGTGATCGCCACCCCGGAGGGGGAGGAGCGGGTACTCTCGCTGGGACGGGAGATCGATGCCCAGGTGCGCCAGCTCATGGACGGCAACGATCGGGTGAGCCTCAACGATGCACTGGTGCTGTGCTGCCTCAATTATGCCAATGCCTATAAAAAGAGCGAGGAGGGCGCGGACAATATGCGCACCCAGCTCACCGATTACCTGGAAGATGCCACCCTGGCCCGCATTGAACTGGACGAGACCAAGCGGGAAAACGAGCGCCTGAAGCGCCGCCTGGAAATGCTGGGCGGAGCCGAGGACGGCCAGGACAAGCTGTAAGGAGAGAAGATGATGAAACATCCGGAGATCCTGGCGCCAGCCGGGAGCTTTGATTCACTGATCGCGGCGGTGCAGTGCGGCGCCAATGCAGTCTATCTGGGCGGCAAGGGGCTCAATGCCCGCCGCAATGCCGGCAACTTTGATGCCGAGGAACTCCGCCGGGCGGTGGAATACTGCCACCTGCGCGGGGTAAAGGTCTACCAGACCATCAACATCGTCATGTTTGAGGACGAGATCGACGAGGCGGTGGAGACCATCCGCACCGCCGCTGCCGCCGGTGTGGACGCTGTGCTCACCCAGGATCTGGCAGTGGCACGGATGGTGCGGGACTGTGCCCCCACTTTGCCGATCCACGCCTCCACCCAGATGAGCATTCACAACCTGGAGGGCGCACGGCTCTGCGAGGAGCTGGGCTTTTCCCGGGTGGTACTGGCCAGAGAGCTTACCGCTGCGGAAATCCGCCACATCTGTGCCAACACCCCGCTGGAGGTGGAGGTGTTCGTGCATGGTGCGCTGTGTATGTCGGTGTCGGGCCAGTGCTATCTCAGCTCGATGATTGGCGGCCGCAGCGGCAACCGTGGGCTCTGTGCCCAGCCCTGCCGCCTGCCCTTCCAGACCGAGGGCGGTCAGCCCTATGCCCTTTCGCTGAAGGACCTCTCTCTGGCGGACCGCATTGCCGAACTCACCGAGATGGGGGTGGCCTCGCTCAAGATCGAGGGCCGCATGAAGCGTCCGGAGTATGTGGCAGCAGCGGTCAGCTCCATCCGCACCGCCTGTGAGGGCCGTCCTGTGGATTTTGAAACGCTGCGCAGCGTCTTTTCCCGGAGCGGCTTCACCAAGGGCTACTTCGATGGTCGCATCGACCGGGAGATGTTCGGCTACCGCCAGAAGGAAGATGTCACCTCCGCGGCCGGTGTGCTGGGCGAACTGGCCCGGCTCTACGACCGGGAAAATCCGCTGGTGCCGGTATCCATGCAGCTGGAAGCCCATGCCGAAGAGCCCACCCGGCTGACCGTGTCGGACCGGGACGGCCATATCTTCACCGTGGAGGGCGGTGTGCCCCAGGCAGCCATCAACAAACCCACCACCCCGGAGCGAGCTGCTCAGAACCTGGGCAAGACCGGCGGCACCCCGTTCTATGCCGACGAAATGGTCTGCAATCTGGACGAGGGGCTGATGATCCCGGCTTCGGAGCTCAATGCCCTGCGCCGGGAGGCGCTGGAACAGCTCACAGCGGCCCGGAGCGCCGTGCCCTCCCATGCGTTCGAGGATCGGGTCCAGCGCACCTTCCCCCGCACCCGGGATCGGAAGATCCCCACTCTGCGGGCACGGCTGCGGCTGGCCCAGCTCACCCCGGAAATCGCCGCCCGGTGCCCCGACCTGATCCTGCCTTACGAGGATATCGCCGAGGCGGTGCGGTCGGGCCGGGCCGAGCCGGAACAGCTCATCGTGGAGATCCCGCGCCTGCTCTTTGAGGGCAGTGCCGAGGTGCTGGAGGCCCTTCGCCAGGCAAAGGTGCTGGGTGTGACCCGGGCCTGGTGCGGCAACCTGGGCGCCATCGATATGGCCCGGAATGCCGGGCTTGTGCCGCTGGGCGGCTACAGCCTCAACATCACCAACTCGGCGGCGGTGCAGGAGTACGGCGCGCTGGGGCTGGGGGATACCGAGCTGAGCTTCGAGCTGCCGGTGACCCGTGCCCGGAGCCTGGGAGGCTTCCTGCCCCAGGGGATCCTGGCCTATGGCTACCTGCCGCTGATGGCCCTGCGCAACTGCCCCATCAAGGCGGCCGTCGGCTGCGGCAAGTGCCGGGGCTACGAGACCCTCACCGACCGCAAGGGGGTCCGCTTTGCGGTGGACTGCGGCCGGCATGACGGCCACCCCCGGCAGGTGAGCGAGCTCTACAACAGCGTGCCGCTCTGGCTGGCGGACCGGCTGGGGGAACTGGAGGGGCTTTCCTTCCTGACCCTGTGGTTCACCCGGGAATCGGCTGCTCAGTGTGAGGCAGTGGTGCAGAGCTATGCCGAAGGCAGACCCATGCCCGGCGCCCCGTCGGAAAAGACCCGGGGGCTCTACTACCGCACCGTTCTGTAAGGTCGGTGCCTGCCGCAGCAACAAGACAAGTCAGGTCCGTCCGTCTTTGGGGGTACCGCTCCGGGACGGACGGGCTTTTTTATGGATAAAAGGAGGAAACCATGCTCATCAAGCGTTTTTCTGAAACTGCCGTCCTGCCCCGCCGGGCAACCGAGGGCAGTGCCGGGTATGACCTGAGTGCCGATCTGGCGGCACCGGAGGTGATCCGCCCTGGGGAGTCCAAACTGCTGCCCACCGGAATCGGAGTGGCCCTGCCGCCCCAAACAGCCGGCCTGGTGTTCGGCCGGAGCGGCCTGGGCGCCAAGCACGGGATCGTCCCGGCCAACGCCGTTGGGGTGATCGACTGGGATTACCGTGGGGAGATCAAGGTACCGCTGCGCAACCAGGGCAGTGAGCCCTACACGGTTCAGCCTGGCGAGCGCATTGCGCAGATGCTGGTGGTTCCGGTACAGACCCCCGAACTGACCCTCACCGATGACCTGGGCAGTTCGGAACGGGGAGAAAAGGGCTTTGGTTCCAGCGGACGGAACTGAACCCGTGGCTGAATGTGTAATCGAGGTGTAGATACAGATCATGAAGAAAAATATCCTGCTGCTCTTTTTTATTCTGGCTGGCGCCATGATGGGTTCGCTCATCGCATCGGCGGCTGCCGGGGTGCCCATGCTCTCCTGGCTGGCTTACAGTGAAACCATTGGGATCCCGACCTCCAACCCTGCCTTCCTGGACCTCGCAGTGGTGCGGGTGGCCTTCGGGCTGGAGATGGGGCTGTCAGTCGCCCAGATTGGCTGCATTATCCTGTCGCTGTTCGGCTATCGCTGGGCACTGAAGAAGATCTGAGGAGGGAAGGAAGATGGAGATCATACTGGCATCGGGCTCGCCCCGGCGCAGAGAACTGCTGGGGCTGTGCTGCCCCGATTTCCGGGTGGAGGTATCCGGCGCAGATGAGCGTGTGGACGAGGTACTGTCCCCGGAGGAGCTGGTGGCACGGCTGGCGGAGAAAAAGGCGGCGGAAGTGGCTGCCCGCTTCCCGGAGGCGGTGGTGATCGGCTCGGATACGGTGGTGGAGCTGGACGGGGAGATCCTCGGCAAGCCGCATGACCCGGATGAGGCCGCCTCGATGCTGCGGCGGCTCTCCGGGCGGGAACACCGGGTGCATACGGCGGTGCAGATCCTCTCGCCGTTGGGCAGCCGCTCGCTGGTGAGCACCGCCGAGGTGTCCTTTGCCCCCATGACCGACCGGGAGATCGACTGGTATGTATCCACCGGTGAGCCTATGGATAAGGCCGGAGCCTATGGGATCCAGGGCTATGCCTGCCGGTACATCACCGGCATCCGGGGGGATTACTACACCGTGATGGGCCTGCCGGTGCAGCAGCTCTACTGTGCCCTGCGCGATTTGGGAATCCTCACGGACTAAGGGGTGCAGAGCCATGGGCCTGTCTGAACCGGACGGAAAAAGCGGCTCAGACAGGCGGTTTTTCCGGCAGTTTTGCTGGAAGAATGTAAATTTTTTACGAACCTTGGATTTCCGGTTGTTATCATGGGGGATTGATTGTATAATAGGTTCGGAACTTGAATATTGATTCAGCCAGTCCGGGCAGAACGGCCCGGGCAGCTTTTTGTAAAAAGACCTTGGAATTTGAAAGGGGAACAACTGAACATGCGTCCGATTTTTTCGTTCGGAAAAGATATAGGCATTGACCTGGGAACCGCCAACACACTGGTATTCATGCGGGGCCAGGGTATTATTCTGCGGGAGCCGTCGGTGGTGGCGGTGGATACCCGCACCGATACCGTCCGCTATGTGGGCCAGGAGGCCAAGGATGTCATCGGTCGTACACCCGGTTCGATCGTGGCAGTGCGTCCGCTCAAGGATGGTGTCATTGCCGACTTTGATATCACTGCCAACATGCTCCAGATCTTCATCAAGAAGGTCACCAACAGCTCCTTCTTCTCCCGCCCGAATGTGGTTGTCTGCATTCCGTCGGGGGTAACTGCGGTGGAGCGCCGCGCTGTCCGGGAGGCCACCATCAAGGCCGGCGCCCGGAAGGTTGCCATCATCGAGGAGCCGATGGCAGCTGCCATCGGTGCCGGGCTTCCGGTTGCCGAGGCCATGGGCAGCATGGTCGTGGACATCGGCGGCGGCACCAGCGAGGTGGCTGTGATCTCGCTGGGCGGCATTGTATCGGCCCGTTCGGTTCGGGTCGGCGGCGACAAGTTCGACGATTTCATCATCCAGTACATCAAGAAGAAGTACTACCTGCTCATCGGTGAGCGCACCGCTGAGGAGATCAAGATCAAGATCGGTTCGGCCTACCCCTACGACGACGAGCAGCCCATCACCATCAAGGGCCGCAACCTGGCCGATGGCCTGCCCAAGAACATCGACATCTACCCGGAGGAGATCCGGGAGGCGCTGGCCGATCCGCTGGCCTCGGTGGTGGATGCCATCAAGGGCACCCTGGAAAAGACCCCGCCGGAGCTTTCGGCAGACATCATCGACAACGGCATTGTCCTCACCGGCGGCGGCGCCCTGCTTCGCGGCCTGGATAAGCTGGTGGAGCGGGAGACCGGCATCTCGGTTCGAGTGGCAGAAAACCCGCTGGACTGCGTGGCACTGGGCACCGGTATGGTGCTGGAAAACCTGGACGAGCTCCGGGAAGTGCTGGACAACGACGACAGCTCTCTGTAAGAGCTGGTCCGTTCTACATTAAAATCAGACCAAAACACTATTTTGCGGTTGACGAAGTAGTGTTTTGTTTTATCAGGGGGAGTTCCAGCTCCGGCTGCAGCACCCCACAGATCACAGGAGGACCCCAAGGGTGAAGGATTTTTTCCAGAGTACAAAGTTCAAGATCCTGGCAGCAGTGTTTGTGATACTGTGCGCCTTCATGCTGCGGGCAACCATGTCCGGCGGCCTGACCCCGCTCACCTCCCAGCTGCTCTCGGTGGTCACCACACCGCTGCAGACAGTGGCTTCGGGCATTTCCGAACATGTGGGCGGCCTGTACCGGCATC
Source organism: uncultured bacterium (assembly GCA_934845495.1). Taxonomy (GTDB): domain Bacteria; phylum Bacillota; class Clostridia; order Oscillospirales; family Ruminococcaceae; genus Avimicrobium. Next base: position 3,011 of record CAKWRB010000036.1, on the reverse strand, counting down.
TGTTCCAGGCTGGGGAGATCGAGGAGGAGAATGCCCAGCTGGAGGAGAAGGTGCGCACTCTCACCCAGCAGGTGGCCGACCTGGAGCGCTACCGCCGGGAAAACGAGCAGCTCCGGGAATACCTGGAGATCAAGGAGGAGCACAGCGACTTCAGCTTTGCCAGTGCCTCGGTCATCGGCCGGGATACAGCCGATCGCTTTTACTCCTTCACCATCGATGCCGGCAGTAAGGCTGGTATCGAAAAGTTTGACCCGGTCATCACTTCGGATGGCCTGGTGGGGCTGGTGAGTGAGGTGGGCAAGAACTACTCCAAGGTGCTCACCCTTCTGGATGCCACCATCGAGGTGGGTGCCTACGACATCCGCACCCGGGATATCGGCACCACCTCCGGCGATATCAATCTGGCGCGCAGCGGCCGGCTGCGGCTGAATATGCTGCCCAAGGACTGCACCGTCAGCCAGGGTGACCTCATCTACACCACCGGCTACGGCGGCCTCTATCCCAAGGATCTGGCCCTGGGGGAAGTGGTGGAGATCCACACCGATTCCAGCGGCATGAGCATGTATGCGGTGATCGAGCCGCTCAGCGAGATCGAAACGGTCAAGGATGTGCTGGTGATCACCTCCTTTGAAGGTCAGGGGGAACAGGCCTTTGAATAAGACCGGCCGGGCCGGAGAAAGGAAAGACCCATGGGACGCAAACGGGCACTGATTATTGGCAAACATCTGATCTACTGCTTCGGGCTGATCCTCTGCTATGTGCTGCAAACGACCCCCGGGTTCCTGCAGTTCTTCGGGGTCAAGCCCTTTCTGGTGATCCCGGCGGTGATCGCCATTGCCATGCAGGAGGGTGAGTTCACCGGGGCACTGTACGGGGCGCTGGGCGGCATGCTCTGCGATCTGGGGGCAAATACCTTTTACGGATTCTATACCCTGACGCTGTTCCTGTACGGGGCTGCTGTGGGGCTGGTGCTTATCTATCTGATGAAAAACGACCGGAAAACAGCGGTGCTGTGCTGCCTGGGGTATACCGGAGGCATGGCGCTGATCGAGTATATCTTTTACTATCTGCTGCACAGCTTTGCGGGAAACTGGCAGGTGCTGCTGTTCCAGCTTGCGCCGAGGGTGCTGTACACCTGCCTGGTGATGCCGCTGTTCTATTTCGGGGAGCGCAGG
>CAKWRB010000036.1:0-1826 GCA_934845495.1 uncultured bacterium | reverse complement strand
CTGTATGGCTTCTTCAGCCGCCGCACCGAGGAGATCTGAGAGAGGAGAACCTATGCCTGCATTTCTGAAAAAACGGGATAATATCCTGGTGCTTGTCTTTGGTGTAGTGCTGGCTTTTTTCATTGGCCGAATGCTGCAGATGCAGCTGATCCAGGGCGATGAATACGAAAGCCAGATCTACAAGGGCACCATCAAGACCCAGACGGTGGAGGCGGCCCGCGGCGAGATGACCGACCGGTACGGCAACCCCATCGTCACCAACCGGGTGAGCATGAACCTGGTGCTGGACAAGGCCTACCTGCCGGCTGAGACCCAGAACGAGATCATTCTGCAGCTGATGGGTCTGCTGGAGCAGAGCGGAGAGCAGTGGGTGGACGAGCTGCCGGTTTCGCAGGGACAGCCCTATGCCTTCGAGGGCACCGATGCGGAGATCGCCGCCCTGAAAAAGTTTGCCGGCGTCAACGACTATGCCGATGCCGAAGAGGTCATGCACTGGCTGCTGGAGCGTTTTGGCCTGGACAATGCCCAGGTGAAGAACGAGGCAGGCAAGCTGGTGGACCCGGAGCGCATCTATTCCCAGCAGGAGCAGCGCCGGCTGGCAGGGGTACTGTACACCATGGAGCGCAAGGGCTTCAGTCTCTCCAGCCCCTACACCTTTGCCGAGGACATCTCCACCCGCACAGCCACCATCATTTCAGAGCGGAGCATCACTTCGCCGGGTGTGTCGGTGGAGCAGGGCTCGGCCCGGAGCTACCCCGGCGGCAGCATGGCCGCCCATATCCTGGGCCATGTGGGGCCGCTCACCGAGGCCAATATCCAGGAGTTCGAGGCCAATGGCACCGAGTATGAGCTGGACGACATCATCGGACAGGATGGCCTGGAAAAGCTGTACGAAACAGAGCTGCAGGGAGAGGACGGCGAGCGGCTGGTCTATGTCAACGAGAATGGTGAGGTGACCGATTCCTCCATCTCGGTGGAGCCCCAGGCGGGCAACACCGTCATGCTCACGCTGGACAGCCGCCTGCAGAAGATTGCTGAGCAGTCGATCGAAGACCAGATCCATCACCTCAACGAGACAGCGCCGGAAGGGCAGGGCCGGGAGGCCAATGCCGGTGCGGTGTGCGCCATCGATGTCAAGACGGGTGAGGTGCTGGTGCTGGCCAGCTATCCCAGCTATGACCCCAACACCCTTTCGGAGGACTACTCCGAGCTGAGTGCCGACCCGGATCGCCCCCTGCGCAATCGGGCACTGCTGGATACCTATACCCCCGGCTCGATCTTCAAGCCGGTGGTGGCGCTGGCCGGTCTGGCCAGAGGGGAGATCGACTCCGATAGCCTGGTGAACTGCAACCATGTGTACAACTATTACGCATCGGTGTATGGCGCACAGGCATTCACTCCCACCTGCCTGGGCTACCACGGGGACATCACCGTCAAGGAGGCCCTCAAGTACTCCTGCAACATCTTCTTCTATGATGTGGGGCGCCGGGTGGGCATCGACGCCATTGTAGATGCTGCCCAAATGCTGGGCCTGGGGGTAAACAACGGCTTTGAGCTGTGGACCAACCCCGGCACCATCTCCTCGCCGGCCACCGCCGAGGCCACCGGCGAAAAATGGTATTACGGCGATGTGCTTCAGTCCTCCATCGGACAGCGGTTCAACAAGTATACACCGCTGCAGCTGGCTACCTACTGTATGAACCTTGCCAACCGGGGCACCCAGAACCGGGTGACCATCCTCAAGGCGATCAAGGATTACAGCATGGCCGAAACCAAATACGAACACAAGACCGAGGTGCTGCAGGAATCCCCGGTGGACCCTGCCC
>CAKWRB010000035.1 GCA_934845495.1 uncultured bacterium | reverse complement strand
GGGCCGAGATCATCACCGCATACCGGTGCTGCTTCTGGGCCACAAAGATCCAGGGCTTGTGCAGGCTGAACAGGCCATACATCAGGTAGACCAGCTGATAGAAATAGGCTGCGCTGATGGTGAGCGCCAGCACAAAGTTAAAATACGAAATCAGTTCCAGCATTCCACTCTCTCCAATTTTTACTCGTCGGGACAGCTGTCCCGGTTTTTCCAAACTTGTATTCCATCGTTACGGGGTATCATACTGATTATAGTGACCCGTTCCCTCAATGTCAAACCGGACTTTTCCCATGAATATCCTGTAAAATCAAGGTTAAATCTGGGAAAAGCACCAGATTCCCGGAATTTTATCCGGCATTGCATCCGGTTTTCTTTCAAAAGCAGCGTCTGCTTTTGTGTATAATGCAAAAGCCTACGCTGTTCCTTTGTCCGATGCAAAATTTCTATTATTATGTTATCTGCACATATATTCGTTCTTTTTTATGTGCTAATTGCACAGATTTGGTACAGGATTTACTCCCAACGGAAGGTTTCGCTGTCGCCGAATTCCGAATCCACGGTGCTGTCATACACGCTTCCCAGCGCCTTTACCTTGGCATAAAACCGCTTGCCCTGCCAGCTGGGGTCCATCTCGGTGAGGATCAACTCTTCCTCGTCCACATCGGTGTACAGATTCACCAGGCGGTCGCTGCCCTTGTAGACCACCACATAGTAGCCATCGTTGGCCTCCACATGGCCGTACTCCAGGCAGAGGTAGCCGTCCTCCTCATAGAGGAGCACCTCTTCCGGCGCCGGCAGCTGCAGGCTCTCGGTGTCCAGCAGGGTGGGGTGTCCGTCCTCGTCCACATCGTATTCGGGGTCCACCTTCACCGGGTCATCGAAGCCGCGCTTGACGGTGATGTTATCCGGTTCCACCGTGTACTGCACATAGTCGCTGCGCACCACCAGGTCCTTCACCTTGCCCAGACCCGCCAGCGCCAGCTTGGCATTGGCATCGGCCTGTTTGACCTCACTGCCGCTGGAAAGGCTGATGCGGCTGTTGTAGTTGACGGTGAGCTGGTCCAGATGCACCGAGAGCAGCGAGACATTATTCTTGATGAGCAGGCCGCCGTTTTCCACCTGCATATTCACCAGACCCTCGCTGCGGCCCAGACCCCGCTCGCGCAGGGTGCCGCTGCACATCATCAGGGTGTTGTCAATCTGGCTGTCGCCCTTGACCATCACATTCACCGGCTGGTTGTCCCGCTGGAAGCGGGCGCTGGGCACCTTGACCGAATCCAGGGTGAGCAGATCGGACCCATAGACATAGAGGTTGCCCCCGATGGTGACATTCTCCAGCGTCACATCGCCGCTGACCCCATCCATGATGAACAGGTCACCGGTGATGGTCATATCCCGGACCGTCACCTCGCCGGCGCGGATCACCACCTGCTTCATCGGGTCGATACCGGCATATTCTCCGGCCTGGGTGATGGTGATCTTATCGGTTTTCTCCGGCTGGGAGGAGGCTTCCGAAGAGCTTTCGCTGCTCTCGTCCTGTTCGGGATCGGAGCTCTCCTCCCCGGAAGCCGGCTCGGAAATACTGCTTTCGGGCAGGGAGATGCTCTCCCCCTCCGGGCCGGACGGAGGGTGTCTCATGCCCTGGACTGCCAGTGCCAGCAGCACTGCCAGGATTACCGCACCGCCCAGAACGCCGATCCAGATCCGGCTGGAACCGTTCCATTCTCGTTTTGCCATAAGTCCTCTACCTCACTTTTCTGCCCGCCGGCAGGGTTCGCTTTCTATGCTATCACGAACCGGCGCGCTGCGCCAGCGGTGGTTATTTCCAACTGCCCCGATCGGCCGGGCGCTCTGCCCCCGCCGGGGAATCGTCCAGCACCTGCTCGATCACAAACCGGGGGCGGTGCTTGACCTCCATGTAGATCTTGCCGATGTACTCCCCCAATACCCCCAGCGCCAGCAGCTGCAGGCCGCCCATGAGCCAGATGGAGCCCATCAGGGTGGCCCAGCCCTGGACAGTGTAACCCAGCAGCTTCTGCACCAGGAAGATCAAGAGAGCCAGCAGGCTCACCACAAAGATGCCAAAGCCTGCCAGCGTGATGAGCCGGATGGGCATGGTGGAAAAGGAGGCGATGCCGTCAAAGGCAAAGGAGACCATCTTGCCCAACGGATACTTGCTCTCGCCGGCAAAGCGCTCGTGGCGTTCGTACTCCACAATGCCGCTGCGGAACCCCACCATGGGCACGATGCCCCGGAGGAAGAGGTTCACTTCTCCAAACTGGGAGAGCGCCTCCAGCGCCGGACGGCTCATCAGGCGGAAGTCGGCATGGTTGTCGATGACCGGGGTGCCCATCAGCCGCATGAGCTTGTAGAAGCCCTGGGCGGTGGTGCGCTTAAAGGCGGTGTCGGTGGCCCGGCTGGAGCGGACCCCATACACCACCTCGCACCCCTCCTGATACTTTTTGAGAAAGCCGTCGATGGCCTCGATATCGTCCTGCAGGTCGGCATCCATCGAGATGGTGATGTCGCACCGCTCCCGGGCGGTCATCAGGCCGGCCAGCAGAGCATTCTGATGGCCCCGGTTTCGGGAGAGGCATACCCCCGAAAAGAGGGGGTCCTCCTGGTGCAGCCGGGCGATGATCTCCCAGGTGTGGTCCTTGCTGCCGTCGTTTACAAACAGCACCCGGCTCTCGGGGGAGATGGTGCCGGCCGCCATCAGGGCGGTGAGCTTTTCCCGCAGCCGCCGGGCGGTTTCGGGCAGTACTTCCTCCTCGTTATAACAGGGGATCACCATATACAGTTTATTCGGTCTCATGGGTCGGTTCCTCCTTTTGCTCCGGGGCTTCCGGGGCGGACTGTTCCACTGGGGCGCCGGGCTGTTCCTCCCGGTGCGCCCGCAGGCTGCGGAAGCTGGCCGGCACCGAAGCGACGGCCTCCCGGCGGTCCTGACGGCGCATCATCAGCAGATAGATTCCCAGCAGCACCAGGCCGCTGCCGGTCACGGCAGCACCGGGGATGAGGCCGGGGGTCATATAGTCAAAGCGTATCTCGGCCTCTCCGGCGGGTACACGCACCGCCATAAAGCCCACGCTGGCCTTTTCGATCACCGCCGGCTCGCCGTTTACGGTGGCGCTCCAGCCGCTATCCCAGGGCACCGAGAAGAACATCAGCACCTCTTCGTCCAGGCTGCTGGTGGCCGTAAAGCCGGTCCTGTCAAAGGCAAAGGTATCGCAGGTGTACTGCCGGCGCTCCTCCACCGCCTCCTCCATGCCATCGGTGTTGAGGGCGGAGTAGTCGATGGACTCCATCTCGGAGAGGAAGTCGGCATTGCGGTCCATGGCCTCGTCCGAAAGGCCCACCGCCTCGAGCATCACATTGGCCCGGAGCGAGAGCGGTGCGGTGTCCAGCACCGACTGGCGCACCCCGGTGGTATAGCCAAAGCCCATGGGAAGATAGTTTTCATTTTCGTAGAAATCATACCCGAACTGGGAGAAGCTGAAGCGGAAGCCGGGCATGAGTTTTTCCGCCTTCTCCGACGGGGAAGCCGCCAGATACTTTACCGAGAGCAGCGGACGCAGGGCGTAGTTGTTCATCTCCGGCTTGGAGGAGACATCCCGCTTGACCCCCACATAGGGGTAGAACTCCATGATGGAGTTGGGCACGATGGAGTGGAAGGCCTGGATATTGGGCACATGCCAGTAGAGCCCCAGGTTGTCCAGGGCATTGTAGAGGTCCAGCCGGAAGAACTCGTCCTCGTCTTCGCCGGGGAAGGCGATGCTGTCATAGCCGGCCAGGGCCCGATCCCGCAGGAAGCTGCCGCCCGAACCGTAAAGCCGGCCGCTGCCGATGAAGAACATGCCCTGCAGACAGCCCACCGCCGCCGTAAGGGCGATGGCGGTGCGCACAAAGCCGGGGTTTTTCCGCAGCTGGCGCACGATCCACAGGGTGAGCAGCACACAGGCCACCGCGATGAGGCAGACCAGCCAGAAGCGGATCGGCTCCCCCATCAGGCCGATCTGCCACTTGCCTTCGCTGTTCTTGGTGGGGGTGAGACCGCAGGCTACCAGGAACAGCAGCACACCGCCGGCATACCAGCGCACGCCCCGGATGCAGTCGATGTCCCGGCGCTCCAGGGCGGTGGCAGTGGCCAGGCACATGAGCAGCACCGGCATATAGAACCACCGGGCATAGTAGGAGTTGTTAAAGAGGATAAAGGCGCTGTTGAGCCCCGGCACCAAGGCCATGAACAGGCAGAGGAGCAGCAGCTTTTTCAGCCAGCTGCGCCGGGCCGCCAGCAGGAAGGCCGCCGTCCCTGCCACACCGAACAGCGGCAGCCAGGCCGAAAGGGAACTCCACTTGGCGCCGCCGTCCGGGAAGAAGTTGGGACGGCTGGGCAGATCCGGCGGGAAGAAGAGGCTCTGCAGGATCTGGGGGATGCGCTGCTCGTTGGAATAGACCCAGAAGTTCCAGCCGTAGAGCAGGTTATCCGAGGTGGTGCGGGGATTGCCCATGATGGCCAGCACCGACGGCAGCAGCACCACCATGGCCAGGCAGAGTCCCAGCACCGATTCCAGCGCCACCGAGCAGAACCTGCGGAAGGTCATGCCCCAGGTGCGGTCGGTCATGCGCAGGAACACATACAGCACCACAAACACCACTTCGCCGATGAAGAACCAGTAGTTAACAATGCAGTTCACCGCCACCGCCAGGGCAAAGACACCCCGGCGCCGGTTCTGCACCAGCTCCTCCACCCCGATGAGCAGCAACGGGAAGAACACCATAGCCTCATGGAAATGGTTGAAGAAGATGTTGTAGGTGGCAAAGCCGGAAAAGGCATAGCAGAGGCTGCCGAGGATGGCATACTCATCGGTGCGCACAAACCGCCGGATATAAAAATAGGAGGTGAGTGCCATGCAGGCCGTCTTGAGCATGAGCTGCGGTGCCATCAGGTAGGGCACCATCTCGCTGGGGAAGGGCAGCGTCAGCCAGAAGAAGGGGCTGAACAGCAGGTAAAAGCTGTACGACGCAATGAAGTTCGCCCCCAGGTCGGTGTAGCTGTTCCAGAGCACCTCCCCGGAGCGCACGGCATCGTGGGCCATGCGGTAAAACGGAATCTGCTGGACATTGAAGTCGCCAAAGAAGAAGAAGTTCCCCTTTTCATAGAGGATAAAGGGCAGGAACATGATTCCCGCTGCCAGCAGCGCAATGCCGAAGGCCCGAAGCCAGCCGGGCAGCTTGCGCCGGGCTGGCTGTGTGTGAAGCTGTGTCTGTTCCGATTGCATAGAGTTCCTCCCTGCTTTTTTCTGAACACATCGGGATTTTTATTATCTATCAGTATAGCACAATCCCCCAGTCCTGCACCAGGGAGCAGGGGTGTATTTTCCCGCTGCGATTCCTTTTTTTATAAAAAGTGCTATAATACTCTCAGAGTGCCTGTGCTGCATATTGGCCAGCCAGCCGGCCTGTTCCACCCGCCGGCCCGGTGTTTTGCAGCACGGCCGCCGCATCCATAGAGTGGCATTTTTTGCCGGAATTACTTCACCGCCGGAGGAAAACCCATGCAGAATCGATTTTTTGCCATGATGGCCCGCATGAAACTGATCCGCCGCTGGGGGCTGATGTTCAGCACCCGGGACGAAAACCTCAGTGAACACAGCCTGGACACCGCCTTCTTTATGCATGCCCTGCTTGCGCTGCACAACCGCCGCTTTCTCGCTCCGGGCGAGGAGCCGCTGGACTTGGGCACCGGTGTGCTGCTGGCCATCTACCACGATGCCGCCGAGATCCTCACCGGCGACCTGCCCACCCCGGTGAAATACTTCAGTTCCGAGATCAGCGAGGCCTACAAGACGGTGGAGGCCGCCGCCTGCCAGAGCCTGCTGGACCTGCTGCCTGCCGATCTCCGGGAGGACTACACCCCCTACCTGCTGCCCGCCGATCACTACCCCCGGTATCTGCCCTACCTCAAGGCGGCGGACCGGTTCTCTGCGTTGGTGAAGTGCATGGAGGAGACCCGACAGGGCAACTTTGAATTCCGCCGGGCAGCTGCCCAGACCCGGGAGGCCACCACCGCCATGGCCCTGCCCGAAGCCGACTGCTTCCTGCAGGACTTTATCCCCGCTTTTGAAAAAACACTGGACGAACTCCAGACCCAGGAGGAGCTTTAAGATGAATCAGCCCACCATTGCTGCAATTTCCACCCCCATGTCCGCCGGCGCCATCGGCCTGGTGCGGATGTCCGGCCCCGAGGCCAAGGCCATTGCCGCCGCCGTGTTCCGTCCCATCGGCAAGCGCACCATCCAGACTGTCCCCGGTTTTTCCGCCATCTACGGCCACATTGTGGACGGCGAGGAGACGGTGGACGAGGTGGTGGTCTATGTCTACACCGCCCCCCGGAGCTACACCGGCGAAGATGTGGTGGAGTTCTCCTGCCACGGTGGCCCCTGGCTGCTGTCCCGGGTGCTGCGGCTGCTGCTGGATCACGGCGCTGTTCCGGCGCAGGCCGGCGAGTTCACCAAGCGGGCCTTCCTGGCCGGCAAGATGGACCTCACCCAGGCCGAAGCGGTGATGGACCTCATCTCCGCTTCAGGGGCGGATGCCAGCCGAGCTGCCATGGCGGCCCGGGAGGGCGCCCTCTCCAAAAAGACCCAGGCCGTCTGTGCCGACCTTACCCTGCTGGCTGCCCACATGAGCGCCTGGGTGGACTACCCTGACGACGAGATCGAAGACCTCACCGACAGCCACCTGGACGAAACCCTCTCCCGGTGCGCCGACGAGCTGCGGCAGCTGCTTGCCACCTTTGACACCGGAAAAATCCTCCGGGAGGGGATCCCTACTGCCATTGTAGGCCGCCCCAATGTGGGCAAATCCACCCTGATGAACCTGCTGGCCGGTTACGACCGGAGCATCGTCACCGACATTCCCGGCACCACCCGGGACATTGTGGAGGAGACGGTGCGCCTGCCCGGCGGACTGGTGCTCTCCATTGCCGACACCGCCGGCCTGCGCACCACCGATGACCCGGTGGAGGCCATCGGCGTCACCCGGGCCAGGGGCAAGCTGGAGCAGAGCAGCCTGGTGCTGGCTGTGCTGGACGGCAGCGCCCCCCTTTCGGAGGAGGACCGGGAGCTGGTGCTTGCACTGCGGGAGCGCCCGGCGGTGGTGATCCTCAATAAATCCGACCTGGGGCAGGCCGGGGATGAGGCCTGGGTGCGCCAGCAGCTTGCCCACTGCGTGACCCTCTCCGCCCGGGAGGGCACCGGCCTGGAGGAACTGGACCATGCCGTGCGCGAAGCCCTCTCGCTGGGGGCAGTGGACCCCACTGCTCCCATGCTGGCCAACGAGCGGCAGCGAAGCTGTGTGCGCCGGGCCTGCACCGCCGTGGAAGAGGCCCTCTCTGCCCAGCGCATGGGCATGACCATGGATGCGGTGAACATCTGCATCGACGAGGCGCTGGAGGCCCTGCTGGAACTGGACGGCCGCCAGGTCACCGATGCGGTGGTGGACGAAGTCTTTGCAAACTTCTGTGTGGGCAAGTAAGGGGGAACCCATTATGACCGACATCGCCATTCTGGCAGCTGCCCTTCTGGGCTGCTCTTTCCCTGGCAGCTGGTAGCCGCCATCCGCACCCCTGACCCGATCGATGGAACAGCATTATAAAAAAACAAGATCCGGAACCTTCCCAAACGGGACAGTTCCGGATCATTTGTTTTTTAGGGAAGATCACCGGCGCAGGCCCAGCACCAGAGCCAGAACGCACAGGTCGTCCCACCGGTCGCAGAGGGGGAGCACCTCCGGGGCAGCTGCCGCCAGCTGCTCGGCCGCCTGGGTCAGGCGCAGGTTTTCCGCCCGCCAGTCCGCCCCCTCTGGGGCGGTGGTGAGCAGCTCTCCCACACCGTCGCCGGAGCGAGGCACATAGTCCAAAGCCAGCGCATACCCGGCCTGTACAAGCCGCTGCCAGCCATCGCACAGCGTCCGGAGTGTGGCGGTACGCTCCGGTGCAAGGCGGTCTGCCAGCTGCTCCGTCCGGCGCAGCAGCTCCGCCAGTTCCTCCGAGGCCAGCGGCTCGTTGCCCCGGTGCTTCTTCTCCATCTCTGCCAGCCAGGTTCTTGTCTGTTCCATACAGCACCTCCTGCTATTGTATAAAGTTATTAGTATTAACTTTATATTAGTTTATTACAACTTATAAATCAATACTAATTTGACTATACTGATTTCATAGAATGCCGGTGAGGGAGGGGACTGCATCTGGAACGATATGGAAAAATCCGGGTACGACTGGAGGAACGGCTGAAGGAGCGCGGAATCAGCCGGACAAAGCTGTGCCAGCGAGCGGAAATGCAGCCCGCCCAGCTCAATAAATATTACTACAACACCATCACTCGCCTGGATACAGATGTCCTGGCCCGGCTTTGCACCGTCCTGGACTGCGAAATCGGCGACCTGCTGGAATTTGTTCCGCCGGAGGAAAGTGACCCCAACTAAAAAAACGGACAGACCGTTCTGGTCTGTCCGTTTTCTGCTTTTACCGGGGCAGGAACCCCCGGAAGGCCTGGAAAGCCGAGGGGAGCGCCACCTCTCCGGCCAGGGCGGCGGCATCGGCCCAGCGCCAGCCCTCGGGCAGTTCCGGGCAGTTGGGCAGCTGCCACAGCGCCCCGGCCATCTGCCACTCCACATGGGAGAAGATGTGCCGGGCGGCGCCGATGTCCTGCGCCTCTGCCGGGGCTGACCACCCCAGGGGGAAAGGCTCGCCCTCGGGGGCGCCGGGCAGCTCCCACAGGCCGGCCAGCAGCCCCCGGGACGGCCGACGGTGGAGCAGCACCCCGGCCGGGGAGAGCACCACCCACACCTGCCGCCGCTCGATCCGCCGGGGCTTTTTCGGAGGCTTTACCGGCAGGCGCTCCGGCTCGCCCGAGGCGTACCCCCGGCAGAACCCCTGGGCCGGGCAATCCCCACAGCGGGGCGCGCCGCCGGGCAGGCAGACCATTGCCCCCAGCTCCATCAGCGCCTGGGTGAAGTCTCCGGCCGCCCCCTCCGGATAGAGGGGCGCCAGTTCCTCCCGGCACCGCCGCTTGAGCGCCGGGGAATCCACCGGGGTTTCGTCGCCGGTGATGCGGCACACCACCCGCAGCACATTGCCGTCCACCGCCGGGGTGGGCAGGCCAAAGGCGATGGAACAGATGGCCCCGGCGGTGTACTCGCCGATGCCGGGCAGCGCCTTTACCGCCTCGTAGTCGCCGGGCAGCTCGCCGCCGTACTGTTCGCACACCACCCGGGCCGCTTTCTGGAGGTTGCGCACCCGGCTGTAATACCCCAGCCCCTCCCAGAGCTTGAGGAGCTGCTCCTCCGGGGCGGCAGCCAGTGCCGGAATGTCCGGCAGCTCCCGCAGAAAGCGCTCGTAATAGGGCAGAGCGGCCTCCACCCGGGTCTGCTGGAGCATGATCTCCGACACCCACACCCGATAGGGCTGGGGGTCCTCCCGCCAGGGCAGGATGCGCCGGTTCTGGTGATACCACCGGAGCAGCGGCGCCGGAAGGTGGGAAAGTCGGGAATACTCTGCCATATCGTTCTCCTTTTTCTGTAAAACAACAGGGAAGCCCCCGGCCATTCGCCGGCTCAAAGGCCTCCCTGAATTCTTTCTCTCTGCACGCCGGTGTCCGGTGACGGGTCAGCGGATCTTGATGCCGGTATAGTAGTGCTTGAGGATCTCCTTATATGTATAGCCGTCGTGTTCCGCCAGATAGTTGGCTCCCCACTGGCTCATACCCACGCCGTGGCCATAGCCCCGGGTGGTGAATACAAACTGCTCCTTCCGGGCGTTGTATTCCACCTCGAAGCAGGTGGAGCGAAGGTTGAAGTCCAGCAGGCTCTCCCGGACATTGCGCCCGGTGATGGCTACGCCGCGGCTCACATCGCCGCCCTGGGACTTATCTTCGCCGCCGATCTCCACCCGGCCCACATAGTCGCCCGATGCCATCTCGTCATAGTCGATGAGAATCCAGTCCTCGGGGTCCAGGCCGCAGTTA
>CAKWRB010000034.1:4058-10200 GCA_934845495.1 uncultured bacterium | reverse complement strand
CCGCAGGATCTTTTCCTTGAGCTGTTGGTAGATGGGGGTGCGGCTTTGTAAATCAAGCTGATACATCTGCTCGCCTCGCTGATAAACCAGAACTCTGTCCCGGGACTGCCGCAGGGCAGGGGAACAGGATCTGTACTTAGTGTACTAATATAGCTAATACAGTAAGCATAATACACCTCCGGAAATTTGTCAAGATAAAGGGGTGCAGGAGCAATAAAAAATCCCGGAGTGCAGTAAAAACTTTGCCTGGGCACACTCTATAATAGGACTGCACAACTTGCAGGACAGCGCATTTTCCGTTGCAATTTCCAGGCTGCTGCGATACAATGAAAACAGAACTGCAACAGCTGTAATGAGAAAGGTGTGGTGAATGGTTTGATGCGCAAGACAAAGATCATCTGTACGCTGGGGCCGGCAAGCTCGGACGAGGCGACCCTCCGGCGAATGATGGAGGCGGGCATGGATGTGGCCCGGTTTAACTTCTCCCATGGTACGCATGAGGAGCATCTGGAGCGATACCGTCTGGTGGACCGCCTGCGGGAAGAGCTGGATCTGCCCATTGGCACCATGCTGGATACCAAGGGCCCGGAGATCCGGCTGGGTGTGTTTGAGGAGGGCGCTGTGGTGCTGCAGCCCGGCGCACACTTTATCCTGACACCGGAGCAGGTTCCGGGAACAGTGGAGCGCTCCCACATTACCTATGGCGGTCTGGGACGGGATCTGCGTCCCGGCAGCCGGGTACTCATCGATGATGGCCTGATCGAACTCGTGGTGGACTATGTCACCGAAAAGGGGGAGATCCACACCACTGTTAGGAGCGGTGGCCGGGTCTCCAACCGCAAGGGGGTCAATGTGCCGGGGATCCATCTGTCGCTGCCCTTCCTCAGTGAGGCGGACAAGCAGGACCTGCTCTTTGGCATCGAGACTGGATTTGACTTTGTGGCAGCTTCCTTTGTTCGCACAGCCGAAGATGTAGGCGAGATGCGCCGCTTCCTGGAGGAACACGGCGGCCGCCGCATGAAGATCATCGCCAAGATCGAGAATGCCGAAGGCGTGGAAAACATCGACGAGATCCTGCGCATCTCGGATGGTGTGATGGTGGCCCGGGGCGATATGGGCGTGGAGATCCCGCTGGAAGATGTGCCGATCCACCAGAAATCGCTAATCAAAAAGGCGTATATGGCGGGCAAGCATGTTATCACAGCCACTCAGATGCTGGAATCGATGAGCAACAACCCCCGTCCCACCCGGGCGGAGGCCAGCGATGTGGCCAATGCCATCTACGACGGCACCAGTGCCATCATGCTGTCGGGGGAGAGTGCGGCAGGCAAGTACCCGGTGGAGGCGGTGGCGACCATGGCCACCATTGCCCGGCGCACCGAGCAGGACATCGACTACCGCCGCCGGTTTTACAGCCACGATTACCATCCGGACGATGTGACCAATGCCATCTCCCATGCCACCTGCACCTCGGCCTATGACCTGAATGCAGCGGCGATCATCAGCGTGACCCAGTCGGGCCAGACCGCCCGGATGTGCAGCCGGTTCCGCCCGGGTGTGCCGATCATTGCTTGCACCACCTCCAAGGAGGTGTTCCGGCAGCTCAGCCTGGCCTGGGGTGTTACCCCCATCATCATTCAGATGAAAACCAGCACCGACGAGCTGTTCGATGCAGCGGTGGAAGCCGCGATGCAGGAGGGGCTTTGTCAGGATGGAGACCTGGTTGTGCTCACAGCCGGTGTTCCGCTGGGCATTCCCGGAACCACCAATCTGCTCAAGGTGGCGGTAGCGGGATACAGTCTGGTGCGTGGTCGGGGTCTCAACGGGCACAAAACAGTTGGCAATCTTTGTGTTGCAAAAAATGCAGAAGAGGCATTGCAGAAATTTAAACAAAATGATATATTAGTAATACCTGCAATCGGGAAACCGCTCCTGGACCTGCTTGGCAAGGCATCAGGACTGATTACCGAAGCCGAGGAGCTGGATTTTGATGCCGGGGAAATCACCCGTGCAATCCCAGTGATTGTGGGAGCCACCAATGCCACCAGGATCCTGCGGGGCGGGATTTCGGTGGGCGTGGATGCGTCTCAGGGACTGGTATACAATGCAGCTTCCCGAAACAACAGCGAACTTAAAGGAGAAGAGTAATGGAAGTAAAGAACTCATTCATTCGTAGGGCCATTGCGCTGGCTATGTGCGGCGTTATGGCGTTTTCCCTGACTGCCTGCAGCAATGACCGCGGCAGCAGTGAGGATTCCAGCATTTCCAACCCCATCACCGAGCCCTCCAGCGGCACCCCCGTTGAGCCGGAGCAGACCATTCTGGACAGCATCAACGAGGCCTTCCAGGTCAACAACGATGTTGTGGGCTGGCTGACCGTTCCCGGTACCGAGATCGATGAGCCGGTTGTTCAGGGCGACAACAATGTGGAATACGAGCGTGCCGCCTGGACCGATGCTGCTCCCAACGGCCAGAAGAAGTATGACTTCTACGGCTGCTACTTTGCCGATGCCGGCAACACCTTCGGCAACCGCAATGACCTGTCCCGCAACACCATCATCTACGGACACAATATGCACAATGTGACCAGCGGCCCCAAGGATACCCTGAAGTTTGGCGCCCTGTTCAAGCTGGTAGACTTCAACAACGACGGCACCATCTTTGGTGATGATGTGGCCAGCGCCAGCGATTTCTCCTTTGCCCAGCAGCATCCGGTCCTGTACTTCTCCACCACCGATGACGAGATGGTATGGGTGATCTATGCTGCCTACTTCACCGACCTGGGCTTCCAGTACCATCTGGAGAATCCGGACGATGCAACTTTCACAGCTATGATCAAGGAAGCCAAGGATCGCTCTCGTCTGGATTACGATGTGGATGTAAACACTTCGGACCGCATCCTGACCCTGTCCACCTGTGCTTACAAGTACACCGACAGCGTTGAGAAGCGTGACCTGCGCTTTGTTGTACAGGCCAGACTGCTCCGTCCCGGTGAGGAGATCCCCACCTCGGCCAAGGTAAGCCGCAACACCGATGTCAAGGAGCCGGCACAGCATGCCACCTCCACCATCGCAGGCTGATCCGGACAGTGATGCGCTGAATACAAAAAGAGGAACCGGTCCGGTTGGCTGGTTCCTCTTTTTTCCGTGTGTGGGCGGCGATTGACATTGCAGAATGTTTGAGATAAAATAGTAACAAATAAAAGTGGTCTATACCCATTGACCGATCATGCGGACAGCAAATCCCCGGATTCTGGCCGGAAAAGGAAGTGTTCAACCAATGAATAATAAGCGAAGCGAGGTATCGGGGGCGGTGATTCGGCGTCTGCCTCGCTATTACCGGTGCCTGCTCCAGCTGGCGGAACAGGGCACAGTGAAGATCTCCTCCCGGGAACTGGCCCGGATCATGGATCTGACTGCCTCCCAGATCCGTCAGGATCTCAACTGCTTTGGCGGGTTCGGCCAGCAGGGGTATGGGTACAGCGTTTCGACGCTGAAGGGGGAGATCGCCCAGATCCTTGGTCTGGACGGGCATAAAAAGATGATCCTGCTGGGTGCCGGCAACCTGGGAAAGGCCATTGTGGGCAGTTTGGATTTTGAAGGTTCCGGCTTTGACTTGCTGGCGATTTTTGATACCAACGAGTGGATCATCGGCAGCGAGATCCGGGAGTATCCGGTGCTTTCGCTGGATAAGCTGGAGGACTTCTGCCACGAGCATCACCCCCAGGCGGCTGCACTGTGCATCCCCCAGGAGGGGGCCGAGCTGCTGGTGCCGCAGCTGGTGGAGCTGGGGATCCGCTCCTTCCTGAACTTCTCCCACTACGATATTGACATCGAGTTTTCCAATGTGGCGGTGGAGAATGTCTACATTGCCGACAGCCTGATGACCCTTTCCTACCGGGCCGCCGCCCTGGAAGAGGAGCAGGATTGATCCGGTCCGATCATCGAAGGCAAAACACCTGCTTGCCCGGCGGCTGATCACCGCTTGGCAGCAACCCAAAAACAGAACAGCAAAACCAAAAAAGAAAGCAGGGAACCGACAGCAGTTCCTTGCTTTTTTCGTGTATTTCCAAGGTCGGCGTTTGGGATGACTGTTATTCCATTCCCTCTGTGATTCAGCCAGGGAGGTCATCCGGCAACTCGGGGCGCAGTTTATTACATCACCGCTCTGGTTGAACTCACTCTTGCCATCTGCTGCAAACAGAAGCCCATCCCCTGCCTGCCGCAGCTGTTTTTCTTTTTCCAAAGCGTTTATTATTTTCGTCTTGTTTATTCATATATCCCCGGTATAATAGAAATCAGAAGAAATGCAACCCTCCCTGCCAATGCGGGGAAGAGAGGAGAAGTTCGATTATGGATTACACAGCAATGAGCACCCAGCCCCTTCGGCGGCAGACCCTGGTCCTGGTGACCGACCAGTTCCAGTGCGAACGCATCATCAAGGCCGGCCGAGCCATTGCAGGCATTACCCATACCCAGCTGCGGGTGTTCCATATCTCGGCCGAAGGTCATACCAGTGACCCGGAGGCGCTGCAGTATCTGTACAATGCAGCCAAGCAGAATGGCTCCGTACTGGAGATCGCCTACAACAGCGATTTTATGGGTGCCATTACCGAAACCCTGGAATCCACCAACACGGTCAATGTCATCACCGGTCAGCCCGGGGACGAGAGTTCGGTCCTCTATACCCTGTGGGACCGCTTCCCGGGAATCAAGTTCTTTACCGCCGATGCCGATGGTCGCCTGGATATGGTAGGCGCTGTTCGGGTAGCGGATTGATTTTTCTTGTGGAACAAACAGGCAAACAGCCAGAAATACTCTTCAGCGGGCCGTTGTGCCCGCTTTTTTATTCCCATAAAAAAGCCCCCTGCACCGGTTCGGGCACAGGAGGGCTTTTTTGATTTATGCAGCTGCCAGAGCTTGGCAGCAGTCAGATCGATGGTTTAGAATACCGACTCCAGGGCCTTGGAGCGGATCTCCTCCTGGGCCTTGGCCAGGAAGGCAGCGGGCTCCATCACGCCCAGGTCGCCGCCGGCTCTGGAGCGAACAGCTACCGAGTTGTTCTCGATTTCCTTGTCACCCACTACCAGCATGTAGGGGATCTTCATCATCTGGGCTTCGCGGATCTTGTAGCCCATCTTCTCGTTGCGGGTGTCCAGCTCGCAGCGCAGGCCGGCAGCTACCATTTGGTCACGCACCTTGGCAGCGTACTCCAGGTGACGCTCGGAAACAGGGATCACCTCAACCTGAACGGGAGCCAGCCACAGCGGGAAGGCACCGGCAAACTGCTCGATCAGGATACCGATGAAGCGCTCGATGCTGCCGAAGGCAACACGGTGCAGCATGATGGGACGATGCTTTTCGCCGTCAGCACCCATGTAGGTGATGTCGAAGCGCTCGGGCATCTGGAAGTCTACCTGGATGGTGCCGCACTGCCAGGTACGGCCGATGCAGTCATGCAGGTGGAAGTCGATCTTCGGGCCGTAGAAGGCGCCGTCGCCCTCGTTGATCTTGTAGGGACGATCCAGGCTGTCCAGAGCCTGACGCAGGGCGTTGGTTGCAGCCTCCCAGTCCTCATCACTGCCCATCGAGTCCTCGGGACGGGTGGAGAGTTCCAGGTCGTACTTGAATCCGAATACCTTGTAAACGCTGTCGATGAGGTTGATAACGCCGAAGATCTCATCCATCAGCTGATCGGGGGTGCAGAAGATGTGGGCATCGTCCTGAGTGAAGCAGCGGACACGCATCAGGCCATGCAGGGCGCCGCTGAGCTCATGACGGTGTACAATACCCAGCTCACCCATGCGGATGGGCAGGTCACGATAGGAGTGGGGCTTGCGCTTGTACACCAGGATGCCGCCGGGGCAGTTCATCGGTTTGATGCAGAAGTCCATATCGTCGATGAGGGTGGTGTACATATTGTCCTTGTAGTGATCCCAGTGACCCGAGTTCTCCCACAGGGTACGGGACATGATCTGGGGGGTGCGCACCTCTACATAGCCAGCCTTCTGGTGCAGTTCACGCCAGAACTTTTCCAGCTCGTTGCGTACAACCATGCCGTTGGGCAGGAAGACGGGGAAGCCGGGGCCCTCTTCAAAGATGTCGAACAGTTCCAGTTCCTTGCCCAGCTTGCGGTGGTCGCG
>CAKWRB010000034.1:0-4048 GCA_934845495.1 uncultured bacterium | reverse complement strand
CCTCTTCCAGCATCTGCAGGTGGGCATCCAGCTCGCTCTGCTTGGGGAAGGCTACGCCGTATACGCGGCAGAGCATCTTGTTCTGGGCATCGCCTCTCCAGTAGGCACCGGTGGTCTGGATCAGCTTTACAGCCTTCACACGGCCGGTATCGGGCAGGTGGGGGCCGGCGCACAGGTCGGTGAACTCGCCCTGCTTATAGAAGGAGACCAGTTCGCCGTTTGCGGAGTGCTCAGCGATCAGTTCCAGCTTGTAGGGCTCTTCAGCCATCAGCTTGTCGGCTTCGGCACGGTCCAGCTCGAACCGCTCGATGGGATAGGCCTCCTTGGCGATCTTGCGCATCTCTGCCTCGATCTTCTCCAGTTCGTCGGGGCCGAAGGCAGGCTCTACATCGATGTCATAGTAGAAGCCGTCTGCAATGGCCGGGCCGATGGCCAGCTTGGCGTTGGGGTAGAGGCGCTTGACAGCCTGTGCCAGCACATGGGAGGCAGTGTGGTTGAAGGCGCGGCGGCCCTCTTCGCTGTCAAAGGTGAGCACTTCCAGGGCGCAGTCCTCGTTAAGAACGGTGCGCAGGTCGCACAGCTCGCCGTTTACCTTGCAGGCGCAGGCAGCCTTGTTCTGGCCGGCGCCCAGGCCCTTGACGATTTCCATCACAGAGATGCCATTTTCAAATTCCTTGACCGATCCGTCTTTCAGTGTTACATGAATCATAGTGTGTCTTCTCCTTTTTCCGATAAAATAAAGAAAAGCTCCACCCCAAAAATACGGGGTGAAGCTATAAAACTCCACGGTTCCACCCGAATTGCAGACGCAGAAAGTCCGCCACTCGCAGGAAGGATAACGCATTCCAGGCGGCGCGTTTTGGGAACAGAGTTCCTTGGACACGCATTCCGAGGCGGTACCTCTGCCGCTGATTTTTCTAAGCTGCTTTCAGCCGGTGGCAGCTCTCTCTGGCAGAAAAACGGGGACGCAGCAGGGCTCCTCATCAACAATTTTGCTGTTTGGGATTTTGCTATGCACCCATATTAGCACGGTGCGGTACAGTTGTCAATAGCTCAAGGACAAGTTTCGTGACCGGGTCACCAATTCCAGAATCGGGAAAAATATCATGCGGCGAGGGGGTTCCATCTTGACAGAAGTGCGCCGGTTCTATAAAATAAGAATGATATAATATTTTTTTATAACCCTGATTGTTCGGGCGAGAGATGGACGATTTTCTCTCCCCTCGGTTATATAGACGGATACAGACAGATCAAGAACAGGACACCGTTTGGTGAGCCTTGTTTCAGTGCGGCTGAAAGAGCCGTTTCCTGCCGGTTCCGGGAATATTATCTATCAAATTTCATGTACATTTTCACAACAGAACAAAGATCTGAAAGGAGGTCTGACAGGATCTATGAAGGAATATCTGATCCCTCTGATCGCACTGCTGGTGGGGTTTGCCATCGCTTTCCCGGCCGGCATTGTATACCGCAAAAAAGTGGCAGAAGCCGAGCTCGGTTCTGCTGAAGAAGAGGCAAAGCGGGTCCTGAGTGATGCCATCAAGACCGCTGAGAGCAAAAAGCGGGAAGCCCTGGTGGAGGCCAAGGACGAGATCTTCAAGCTGCGCAGTGATGCAGACCGGGAGATCAAGGACCGCCGCAACGAGGTGACCCGCCAGGAGCGGCGCCTGCAGCAGCGGGAGGAGAGCCTGGACAAGAAGAGCGAAAACATGGAGAAGAAGGAGGAGCAGCTTGCCGGAAAGCTCCGGGAGGCGGAAGACCGCCTGGCCGAGGCCGAAGGGGTCAAGAAGCAGCAGTTTGAGCTGCTGGAAAAGATCTCCGGCTATACCGCAGACCAGGCCAAGGACTACCTTCTCCAGAACCTTGAAAACGAACTGACCCACGAAAAGGCAGTACGCATCAGCCAGATGGAGGCCCGCCTCAAGGACGAAGCCGACCAGAAGGCCCGGGAGATCATCTCCGGTGCGATCCAGCGCTGTGCCTCGGACTACGTCTCCGAAGTGACCGTATCGGTGGTGCCGCTGCCCAACGATGAGATGAAGGGCCGCATCATCGGCCGCGAGGGCCGCAACATCCGCGCCCTGGAAAACCTCACCGGTGTGGACCTGATCATCGACGATACCCCCGAGGCCATCACCCTGTCCAGCCACGATCCGGTGCGCCGGGAAGTGGCGCGGATCGCCCTGGAGCGTCTGATCCAGGATGGACGCATCCACCCTGCCCGCATCGAGGAGATGGTGGAGAAAGCCAAGCGCGAAGTGGACAACAAGATCAAGCAGGATGGTGAGCGGGCCGTCAACGAGGCCGGTATTCACAACATCCATCCCGAACTGGTCCGCCTGCTGGGCCGGATGCGCTACCGTTCCAGCTATGGCCAGAATGTGCTGGAGCATTCGCTGGAGGTATCCCACCTTGCCGGTATGATGGCGGCTGAGCTGGGCGCCGATGTCAAGACTGCCCGCCGGGCTGGCCTGCTGCACGATATCGGTAAGGCCCTCACCCATGAGATCGAGGGAAGCCATGTGCAGATCGGCGTGGATGTGGCACGCAAGTACAAAGAGAGCCCCGAGGTTATCCATGCCATCGAGGCCCACCACAACGATGTGGAACCCCGCACCGTGGTGGCTGCTCTGGTGCAGGCTGCCGATGCCATTTCGGCTGCCCGTCCCGGCGCCCGTCGTGAGAATGTGGAAAACTACATCAAGCGTCTGGAAAAGCTGGAGGAGATTGCCAAGAGCTTTGAAGGGGTGGACTTCTGCTATGCCATCCAGGCCGGCCGCGAGATCCGTATCATGATCAAGCCGGATGTGGTCAGCGATGACGAGCTGGTGGTTGTAGCCCGGGAGATCGTCCAGAAGATCGAGGACGAGATGGAGTATCCCGGCCAGATCAAGGTCAACCTGATCCGGGAAACCCGCGCCGTGGATTACGCCAAGTAAATACATTGATCCGGACAGGGACTGCACCGCTTCGCACAGAGGCGGGGCAGCCCTTGTTTTTTGTTGTTCCCGCATGGCTTGAAAAGAATTCCAGAAAAGCCGCAGAAAGTATAAAAACCGCAACAAATTTTCACAAAGTGGGCCGGGAGCTTTCGTTCAAAAGCTCTATTTTGGCCCGAAACCTTTGACTTGAAGCCACTTTTGCGGTATAATATCGCTAAGATATTGGAAAGGAGATGATGCTTTTGGCTCGCAACAGTTCTGACGCAAGCGAGGAGATCGTGACAGAAAGCTCCTCATCTTGTGAAGACATCAAGGCGGGGAAGAACAGTTTCATCAAATGGACATCGAATCTTACCGAACGATTTGAAGAGACACAGCTCTATCGATATTTTTATGTAACTGGTATTGCACTGGTGCGCAAGGCGAAGCGGATTCGCCGGCGGACTCTGCGTTTTGCCAGAGCCCATCGTCCGCAGCTTCATCTCAGCCCCCGGCACAGACGCATTCTGGGCCGTGCAAAGGCCTCCCTGGATCGTGCCGGAGAGCCCATTGCAGAGGGCTTCAACTGGTCGCTTCAGTTTGCTGAACAGATGCGCAAGGCCCGGGAGACCGGCGAGCATCGCAAACTGCTCAGCGATACCCTGCGCAGCGGCGTGAAGCTCTGCAGCGATACCACCTCCACCGCATTCAACTATGCAGCGCCGGTGGCCGGACTGGCAGTCCTGCTGCTCACCATCGCAGTTTATGGGAACCTGACCTTTGCCCTGTCGGTAGAGTACAACGGACAGTTTGTCGGCTATGTGACCGACGAGTCCGAGTTCATTGCCGCCAATCAGAAGATGCGAGAGCGTATTGTGTTTGAAGAGTACGAGTATCCGGAGGATGCTGTGCCCAAGTATACGCTGACCGTCGTATCCCGTTCTTCGGTGAACACCGAGGAAGAAGTCACCGACAACCTGATCGCCTCCTCAGGCAGCGAGCTTACCGATGCATACGGTCTGTATGTGGCGGACAAGTTCGTGGGTGCCTCCTATGAGGCCGGCGAAATTGAAAGCCTGCTGGAAACCATCAAGGGCGTCATCGCGGAGAATCCCGCCATCGACACC
>CAKWRB010000033.1 GCA_934845495.1 uncultured bacterium | reverse complement strand
GCCCAAGGTGATGGGTGTGCGGGAGCTGTTGGGCGAATGGATCGCCTTCCGGGAGGACTGCGTCAAGCGGCGCATCTTCTTTGACCTCAACAAGAAAAAGGAAAAGCTGCACCTGCTCCGCGGTCTGGAAAAGATCCTGCTGGACATCGACAAGGCCATCCGCATCGTGCGGGAGACCGAGGAGGAGCGAGAGGTGGTTCCCAACCTGATGATCGGCTTTGGCATCGATGAGATCCAGGCCGAGTTCGTGGCGGAGATCCGCCTGCGCCAGCTCAACCGGGAGTATATCCTGAAGCGCACCGACGAGATCGACGAGCTGGAAAAGGACATCGCTGAGATGGAGGCCATTCTGCAGAGCCGGCGGAAGATTCGCTCGGTGATCATTTCGGAGCTGCGCCAGGTCATCAAGAAGTACAGCCAGCCCCGGAAGAGCATTCTCATTTTCCCGAGCGACGAGCCCCAGGAGGTCGAGGAGGACGACACACCCGATTACCCGGTGAACCTCTTCTTCACCCGGGAGGGCTACTTCAAAAAGATCACCAATCAGTCGCTGCGCATGAGCGGAGAGCAGAAGCTCAAGGAAGGGGACAGCATCATCCAGGAGGTTGCGGCCACCAACCGCAGCGAGCTGCTGTTCTTCACCGACCAGTTCCAGGTCTACAAGACCACAGCAGCCGACTTTGACGACACCAAGGCCAGTGTGCTGGGCGATTACCTGCCGGCCAAGCTGGGCATGGATGCAGGGGAGACTCCGGTGTGCATGGTGGTGACCACCGACTACCAGGGCGACCTGCTCTTTGCCTTTGAAAACGGCAAGGTGGCAAGGGTGCCGCTTTCGGCCTATGCCACCAAGACCCGCCGCCGCAAGCTGGCAAGGGCTTACAGCGATAAGTCCCGGCTGGTTCAGGTGCTGCACCTGATCGGCGAGCAGGAGCTGCTGTTCACCTCCACCGATACCCGGATGCTCCTGGTGCATTCCGGCCTGATCCCGGCCAAGGTCACCAAGGACAGCCAGGGCGTGGCAGTGATGGCGCTGAAGAAAAAGCAGCTTCTGGCCTCGGCACAGCTCTACCAGGGCAACTTCGCCGACCCCAAGCGCTACACGGTACGCACCCTGCCTGGCGCCGGTGCCCTGCCCAAGGACGGCGATGCCACCGAGCAGCTGACCCTGGCATAGCGGGCGCAGAAAAAAGAGCCAGAGATATAGCTCTCCGGCTCTGACCCGCCCTGTACAGCCAGTCGCCACAGACGGCGGGCAAAGGTAGTTTGTGCCCAATCCGGGGAAATATGCGCGCAAAGGCGCATCACACCGCAAATAAACCTTGCACTGATACAAAAAATATGGTATAGTGTTATATGCTGATTTGTGAATAGTCTATCGGAGGAATATAAAATGAGCATTTTTGAGATAATCGGCGGCGTACTGCTGATCTTCTTTGGTCTGGTCGTTGTGATTTCGGTTACCCTGCAGGAGCACAAGACCAACCTGGGCGGCGCTCTGGGCGGCTCGATGAACGAGGGCACCTACGACCGTGGCCGCACCAAGACAATGGACGCACAGCTCTCGATGATTTCCAAGTTCTCGGGCATTGCGATGTGTGTTGTAGCGCTGGCAGTTCTGGCAGCAACCATCTATCTGTAATCCAATTTGCCAAAAGCGTTGCTATCCCGTATGAAACGGGGTAGCAATTTCTTTTATACCGGCATTTTACATGAGAAGCGGTCCAGGGCTCTTGCCAGAGCCACCGGCTGTGTTATAATAAGAATTGTGAATTGAAATGAGTAAAAAATCGCAATGAAAGAATAAGAGGTAATATACAGAAATATGACAAACAACAAGTCAAACACCAACCTGAAGCCCAAGATCAAGTCCGCATTCCGCCAGGCAGGCGGATATGTCACCCGCAAGGACATCGGCAAGGCCATCCGCCTGCGCCGGGAAGACCGTCCGGAATTTGACCGGATTATTGCCGCTATGATTGCCCGGGGCGAGCTCCGGGAAAAGGATGATAAGCTGATGCTGGCCGAAAAGCCGGATGCCCTGGTCAAGGCTGTGGTGGTCAAGGTCAACCCCACCTTCGGCTTTGCCAAGCCCGAGGAGGGCGAGGAGGATGTGTTCATCGCCGGCCGCCGGATGATGGGCGCCATGCCCGGAGATACCGTTCTGCTGCGGCTGCGCAAGGACCGCAACGGCCGCACCGAGGGCGAGGTGACCAAGATCGTGGAGGAGGCCCCCTTCATCTTCATCGGTGTGGTGCAGAGAAACGGCGGTTTCCTGGATGTCATGCCCGATAAGGGCGCCCGGTTCCCCATCGGCGTCTACAAGGACGACGGCCTTAAGCCCAAGGAGGGCCACAAGGTCCGCTGTGAGCTGGTGCGGGGCGGCCTGAGCCACTTCGACCACAAGGCCATGATCCTTGAGGACTTCGGTGATGCTGAGCTGGCCAAGAACTGCACCTCGGCCATCATCGCCGCCGCCGGTGTCCCCACCGAGTTTTCGGTTGAGGCCCTGGCAGAGGCTGCCGCCATCGATAAGGCCGGCATCCATGAAAAGGAAAAGGCTCAGCGCCTGGACCTCCGGGACCGCATCATCTTCACCATCGACTCGGCCGACACCAAGGATATCGATGATGCCATCTCGCTGACCCGCACCGAAACCGGCTATGAGCTGGGGGTACACATCGCCGATGTAAGCTACTATGTCACCGACGGTTCCCCCATCGACCAGGACGCCTATTCCCGAGGAACCTCGGTCTACTATGCCAGCTCGGTCATTCCCATGCTGCCCAAGGAGCTCTCCAACGGCATCTGTTCACTGAACGAGGGCGAGGACCGTCTGGCCTTCTCCGCCATCATGCAGCTGGATCAGGAGGGCCACATGACCTCCTACCGCTTTGAAAAGACTCTGATCCGTTCGGCGCTCAAGGGTGTCTATGTGGAGATCAACTCCCTCTTTGATGGCACTGCTTCGGCCGGGATCCAGAAGAAGTACGAGCAGGTGCTCCCCACCCTGCAGGATATGAAGGAGCTGTTCGGCAAGCTGATCCGAAACCGGGACGAGCGGGGCGGCCTGGATCTGGAATCCAGCGAGTCCAAGATCATTCTGGATCAGAACGGCATGGCTGTGGACATTCAGCCCCGGCACAGCGGCCTGAGCGAGAATATGATCGAGGAGTTCATGCTGCTGGCGAACACCGCCGCAGCCAGCTTTGGCCTGGAGCATGAGCTGCCCTTCCTGTTCCGGGTGCACGACAACCCGCCCTCGGAGAAAATCGAGGTATTCGAGCAGAGCATGTCCGAGATCGGATTTGACATCAGCGAGCTCAAGAAGGGCGTGACCCCGTTGGCCCTCTACCATATCCTGCACAAGGCCCGGGGCACCAAGTATGAGCTGATCGTCAACAACAGCATTCTGCGCTCGATGGCTAAGGCCCAGTACTCTGCCAACAACATCGGCCACTTCGGCCTGGTGATCGAGAAGTACTCTCACTTCACTTCGCCTATCCGCCGGTACCCCGACCTGCTGATCCATCGGATCATGTCGGCCTACCTCACCGGTATGAAGCGTGAGAACATCGAGAAGCGGTACCGCACCTTTGTAAGCGAGGCCGCCGAAAAGACCAGTATGCAGGAAGTGCGCGCTATGGCCGTGGAGCGGGACTGCGAGGACTGCTACAAGGCCGAATACATGAAGCAGTTCCTGGGCGAGGAGCTGGACGGCATGATCTCCTCCATTGCACCCCACGGTGTCTATGTGGAGCTGCCCAACACCGTCGAGGGCCTGATCCGCATGGAGGATATGCCCGAGGGCGAGTACGATACCCAGTCCAAGGTGATCCTGCAGAATGCCGCCACCGGACGCACCTACATCGTGGGTGATCCCATCCGGGTGCAGGTGGTAGCCTGCGATGTATCCGCCGGCAATGTGGACTTTATCCCTGCCGGCACAACCCGTAAGCCCCGCCCGGAAAAGGGCCAGAAGCTCGGTGCCCGGAGCGGCAGAGGCCCCCGCCGGTAATCTGCCGGCATGATGTTTTACTGAAAGAGAGGGTTCCCCATGACCGTTACATTCATCTGGTATCCCCGGTGTTCCACCTGCCAGAAGGCTGCCAAGTGGCTGGATGAGCACGGCGTTGCACACAACGACCGCCATATTGTGGAGGAAAACCCCACCGCCGCCGAGCTGGCCGAGTGGATTGCCCGGAGCGGCAAGCCGTCCAAGAGCTTTTTCAACACCAGCGGTAACCTCTATAAGGAGCTGAAACTCAAGGATCAGCTGCCGGAGATGCCGGAGGAGGAGCGCTATGCGCTGCTGGCCACCAACGGTATGCTGGTCAAGCGGCCCATTGTGCTGGCCGGTGACAAGGTGCTGGTGGGCTTCAAGCCCGCCGAGTGGGAAGAAGCCCTGCTGAACTGAGATAAGTGTGTGGAGGAGAGTGCCCTATGAAACGAATCGGACTCATCGGCGGCCTGAGCTGGCAGTCGACAGTGGATTATTACCGGATCATCAACGAGGAGTCGGCTAAGCGGCTGGGCGGCCTCAACAATGTGGAGAGCATCATCTATTCGGTGAACCTCAACGAGATGCTGGAACACATGGGCAGGGGAGAGGTGGAGATCCTGGGCGGCAAGTTTGCTGCTGTGGGAAAAAAGCTGGAGGAGGCCGGTGCCGACCTCATCGTCCTCTGCACCAACACCATGCATGCCGCCTGTGCCCAGCTGGAGGAGAGCATCCATGTGCCCTTTATCCACATTGCCGATGCCACTGCCGACGAGATCAAGCGGCTGGGCCTTCACAAAGTGGGCCTGATGGGCACACCGTTCACCATGGGGCAGGATTTCTACAAGGGCCGGCTGCGGGATCGGCATGGCATCGAGGTCATTGTTCCGCAGGAGAGTGAATGGGACGAAATCTACCGGGTGATCCAGGAGGAGCTGACCTTCGGCATTCTCAAGGATGAAAGCCGACAGTACTTCCTCTCGGTGATCGAGGAGCTGCGCAGCCGGGGCGCCGAGGGCGTGATCCTGGGTTGCACCGAGATCCCCATGCTCATCAAGCAGACCGATACCGACCTGCCCGTGCTGGATACCACTGCGCTGCATGCCATGGCAGCGGTGCGCCTGGCCGAGGAGCTGGACAAGTAAACCAATGTTTCCGGGGACGGCGGCGCTGGCTGCTGTCCCTGTTTTTGTCTGGAGCGGTACCCACCGGCTTCGGAATACAGAATTTACAGTTTGTTCAGAGAGGAAACCGATCTGAACGATTCGGTTTTGTGCTATACTGGAACTGCAAAAGTCAAACAACAGGACAGGAGGCGGCAGCATGGAAGAACAGGGAAAAATCGGGGTGGTCATTGCCGCGGCAGGCAGTTCCAGCCGCATGGGCGGCCGGGACAAGCTCACAGAGCCGCTGGGCGGCATACCGGTGATCCTGCGCACCCTGGCGGCAGTGGAGGCGGTGCCGGAGGTCGATGAGATCGTGGTGGTCACCCGGAAGGACCGGGTGGAGGAGTATCGCCAGCTGCTGGGGCAGTGTTCCAGGCTGCTGGCGGTGGTGCCCGGCGGCAGCACCCGGCAGGAGTCGGTGCAAAACGGCGTCCGGGCGCTTTCGTCCGACTGCAGGCTGGCTGCCATCCACGATGGCGCCCGTCCGCTGGTGACGCCGGAGGTCTTTGCCCGGTGCATCGAAGCGGCCCGCAGCTGTGGGGCGGCGACGGCGGCGGTACCGGTCAAGGATACCATCAAACTGGCCGATGAACGGGGCCGGGTGGTGGATACCCCCGACCGCAGCCGCCTCTGGGCGGTGCAGACCCCCCAGATCTTTGACCGGGACGAGTACCTCCGGGCGGCAGAGGAGGCGGAGCGCCGGGGGCTTTTCTGCACCGACGACTGCCAGCTGTTCGAGGCCATGGGCCGGGAAGTGCAGCTGGTGCTGGGGGATTACCGCAATTTGAAACTGACAACACCGGAGGACTTTCTCGCAGCCGGTGCCTATCTGGAGGGATTGAAATGAGGATCGGACATGGATACGATGTACACCGCTTTGTCAAGGGGCGCAAGCTGATGCTCTGCGGTGTGGAGGTGGAGTATGAACTGGGCCTGCTGGGGCACTCGGATGCCGATGTGGCCCTGCACGCCCTGGCGGACAGCATCCTGGGGGCGCTGGCCCTGGGGGACATCGGCAAGCTGTTCCCCGACCGGGACCCACGGTACAAGGATGCGGACAGCGCCCTGCTGCTGGGCGAAGTGATGCGCCTGGCCTGGGAGCGCGGCTACGAGCTAGGCAACTGCGATATCACCATCGTGGCCCAGGAGCCGAAGCTGGCCCCCTACATCGACAGTATGCGCAGCCGTATTGCTGGAATCTGCGGCTGTACCGTGGAGCAAGTCAGCGTCAAGGCCACCACCGAGGAGGGGCTTGGCTTCACCGGAGCGCTGGAGGGGATTGCGGCCCATGCGGTCTGCCTGCTCCAGAAGCGGGAGATTTCTCCGGTAAATCTGTAACACCTCGCTCTGCTGCAGCATAGGATAGCGTGATCTCCGGTGAGGTCCCGATCCTCCGCCTTGCGTTCGGATCCCTGCCGGAACTATGCTGGAAAGGTGTTGACTGACTTGAAATCACTAACTCTGATGATGTGTTCCATCACCTATGCACAGCGGGCGGAAGAGGTGCTTTCCGCTGCCGGGTACCATATACATATCGACCACAATCCCGACCCAGATGGGTGCCGGTATCTGGTGCGTGTATCCGGCGGTGACCCGGATACAGCCCTCCGGCTGCTGGCCGATCAGGCAGTGAAGGTGCGCCGTGTGATCTGCGATGAGAAACCAGAGGAATAGCTGAAAAAGCCCGGCTGCTTTTGCAGGAGAGGATCTCCGGAAAGCAGCCGGACTTTTTACAGAAATTTTATAAAACGGTTGCAAAATTCCTGGGTTTTCCAGGTAGAATAAGCCGTGGGAAAATCACCATACTGTGACGGATTCTTCCCGCAAAAATTGACAGAAAAACCGGCTTGCATAAAACCATAGTTATGTTACAATTAGTTTAGAGTAAAAAATCAGGAAGGAGGGACAGGCAGATGTCAGAATTTACAGATATGCTGGTCCGGCAGATCTCCCTGTTCGGCATCACCGACCTCATTGATATCTGCGTTGTTGCCTATGTAATGTTCCAGCTCATCAAGCTGCTCCGGGAGACCCGGGCCATTCAGCTTGTCAAGGGCTTGCTGGCACTGGTGGCTGTCTATCTGGCAGCTTACATCCTCCAGCTGCGGAGCATCAGCTTCCTGATGCAGAATGTCTTTCAGATCGGAGCCATTGCACTGATTGTCCTGTTCCAGCCGGAACTGCGCAAGGTGCTGGAGCAGATGGGGCGTACCCGGGTTTCGGCTCTGGGTGCAGTATTTGCCCCCACCTCGGACAATGAGACCGAGATCATGCACCGCTGGGAGGATACCATCAACACCGTCTGCGATGCCTGCGCCACCATGTCCCGGCAAAAGGTGGGCGCCCTGATGATCTTTGAGCGTTCGACGCCGCTGGGTGATGTGATCGCCACCGGCACCATTGTGGATGCCCAGCCCAGCTATGAGCTGATCAACAACCTCTTCTTCAAGAACTCTCCGCTGCACGACGGCGCAGTGATCCTGCGCAATGGGCGGGTGTATGCCGCCGGCTGCGTTCTGCCGCTGTCGGCCAACTTTACCATCAGCCGGGAACTGGGCACCCGTCACCGGGCGGCCCTGGGCATGAGTGAGAACTCCGATGCCATTTCGCTGGTGGTCTCGGAGGAGAACGGCAAGATCTCCCTGGCAGAAAACGGGGTGCTCAAGCGGGATCTGAGCATCGATGAGCTGCGCAGCGAACTGCGCAACGGGCTGATTCTGCAGCAGAAGGCCGAGCCCCGCCGGCTGAACTTCCGGCTGATCCGCAAGGATGCTGCCCAGCTCCGAAAGGAGGCGAATGCACCGGATGAAAATCACTAAGCCCAACTTCAAAGTGCTGTTTGATAACGACAAGTTCCTCTGGTTCCTGTCCTTCCTGTTTGCGTTCATGCTGTGGTTCACGGTGGTCAACACCATTGATACCTCCGCCGACCGCTCGATCACCAATGTGCCGGTTTCGTTCGAGTCCAGCAGTGAGAGCCTGGAGGCCATGGGGCTGGATGTGGTGCTGGATAAGCCTATCATGGTCAAGGTGGATATGACCGGCGAACGGAGCGTGGTCGTCAATGTGGACCGGCAGGACTTGCTGGTGCAGGCCGATCTCACCGGCATTACTTCTGCTGGTGAATACACCGTGCGCCTCTCGGTCACCGACCGCCTGGGCCGGGATTTTGATAACCTCTCCACCACCCCCAAGGATGTGACGGTCCGGTTTGACCGCACAGTGAAAAAGACCCTTTCGGTGACAGTGGATCTCTCCCGTTTGACCTATCCCGACGGTTATGTCATCGGGGACGACTATGTCAATGTTCAGAATCTGACCATCAGCGGCCCGGAGAGCGATGTCTCCCGGGTGGCCAGCTGTGTGGTGCGCCCCGAAAAGGCAGGGGGCATCTCCAAGACCGAGGTGCTCACCAGCGATCTGATCCTGCTGGATGCCGAGGGCAAGGAAGTTCCCTCCGACTACATCAAGATGAGCAGCGAGTCGGCGGCAGTCACCGTGCCGCTCCTCAAGACCAAGCGGCTGCCCATCACCGTGGACTTTTTGAATGTTCCGGACGGCTTCCCGCTGGAGGAACTGCGCTACACCCTCTCCAAGGAGGAGCTGCTGGTGGCAGGGCCGGAAAGCTCCATCAGCTCGATGACCGAGCTGAGCGTGGGCTACATCGACTTCCGGGACCTGGATGGCGGCGAATACAATTTCAACCTCAATCTGCCGGCCGGCTTCATCAACCTGGAAGGAGACGAGAGCATCACGGTAGGAGTGGATACCTCCGGGGTCATTTCCCGGACCATGAGTGTCTCCAACATCCGGTTTGAACATGTCCCGGAAGGCTATACTGTCACACCGGTGACCACAAGCATCCGGGATGTGGTGGTGTATGGCCGCAGCGACCAGATGGCAGCCCTGACTGACCAGGACCTGGTGGCAGTGGTGGACCTGGAGGAGATGGATCTCTCCGAGGGGAGCAGCAGCGCCATTGCCGAACTCTCCGCACCGGGCAAGGGACTGGTGTGGTGCAGCGGCACCTATCGGGTTCAGTTCAGCGTCCAGGAGACGGACTGACCAAACGGAAAACAGTGCAACAGAGCTGCCGTCAGCCGGCTGGAAAGCCGCGCCGCGGCAGCTCCTTTTTATCAAAGAAAGGCAGGAACAACCAATGTCCATTCTGGTATCCTCAATCAGCGTCCCGTTCCAGAAGGGGGAGGCAGCCGCTGTGGAGCTTGCTCTGCGCCGGGCCGGGGTGAAGAACCCCAAAAGCGCCTACATCGTCAAAAGCTCGGTGGATGCCCGCCGGCGCAGCGAGATCAAGTTTGTCTATACCGTGGGAATCGAATGTGACCACGAGGAGGAAGTGGTCCGCCGGGCCGGGGATTCCAATGTGCGCCTGCGCAAACCCCAGCTCCCTGAACTGGTCTGCGGCGGACGAACACTTGCCAACCGCCCGGTGGTGATCGGTTTTGGCCCTGCCGGTATGTTCGCGGCCCTGACACTGGCCCGGATGGGCTATGCCCCTCTGGTTCTGGAGCGCGGCGGCGATGTGGACAGCCGGGTGGCTGCGGTGGAGGGCTTCTGGAAGGGCGGCAGCTTCGACTCCCGGTCCAATGTCCAGTTCGGCGAGGGCGGCGCCGGAACCTTTTCGGACGGAAAACTCACCACCCGCATCAACGATCCCCTGTGCGAAACAGTGCTGGAGGCCTTTGTGGCCCACGGAGCCGATCCCTCCATCCTGCGCAAGGCCAAGCCGCACATCGGCACCGACTACCTGCGCCGGGTGGTGAAGTCCATCCGGGAGGAGATCATCCGGCTGGGCGGCGAGGTGCGCTTCAACACCCGGGTGACCGGTTTTTCTGCCCGGAGCGGACGGCTCACGGCGGTTCGCACCGAAGCAGGGGAGATCCCGGCGGAAGTGGTGATTCTGGCTGTGGGACACAGCGCCCGGGATACCTTCCAGGCCGTCCGGAGGGCCGGGGCGGAGATCCAGCCCAAGCCCTTTTCGGTGGGAGTGCGCGCCGAGCATCTCATGACGGAGATCGACCGGGGCCTCTTGGGTGACTTTGCGGGCGACCCCGGGCTGCGGGGGGGGTAATACCAGCACACCAACCGGCAACACGACCGGGGGGTCTACACCTTCTGTATGTGTCCGGGCGGCTTTGT
>CAKWRB010000032.1 GCA_934845495.1 uncultured bacterium | reverse complement strand
TTTTGAAAACGGAGAGGAAACTTCTCTCCGCTTTCAAAAACAGGGGAGCAGATGCTCCCTTGTTTTTATGGGGTAATCCCATTCGGATTCACCCTAAACCCGGCGATATTCGGCGAAGCCAAATTCGCTGGGACTAAAGGTAGATTTATCTACCGGTATCAGGGTTGTCCTTGCCGCTCTCGGGCTTGGAGGACTCGTTCTTGTCCTCGGTAACGGTCTGCTTGTCCAGCTCTACATCGGACAGAACATAGCTGGTCAGCTTGCGGGTCTTGATCTCCCAAGCCTCGTAGTCCTCGTTCCACTTGGCATCAACAGCCTTGGCGCCGTCCTCGGTAGCCTCGTAAACGAAGGTGTTCTTGTCCTCAGCGTAGATGTACAGAGTACCGGTCTTGTTGAAGGAAGGCTTGCCCTCGAAGGTGATGAACTCCAGGTTGGCGTAGTCGTACTTCTTGCCGAACTCCTTATCGAAAGTGGTGTTCCACTCCATGTTCAGCTTGCCCTGGCTGGATACATCAACGGTGAAGGTAGCTACATCCTCGAAGTCGATGTCGATCTCGCCAGCATCCTTGTCAAATTCAACGATACCGGTCTTGCCAGAGGTCAGCTCACCGCCATCAAACAGGGGCTTAGTGGTTTCATCGGGCAGGTAGGTCAGTTCAATGTCGATACCCTTGTCCTTCTTAGCACTTGTGGAGTTGGCGCCTGCCTGGATCTTACCAGCCAGGTCTACAGCCTTGTTGCCCTTGTTCTCAGGCAGGGTGATAACAGCAGACCAGATGTACTCGTCCTTGGAGAGACCCAGGAGAGACTGATCGTACTTAACCAGCTCGTAATCTACATCAGCCTCGCCAACCTTCCAGTCAGCCTTGATAACGGGCTTCTTATAGTCTACATCCTTGGTGTACCAAACAGCTTCGTTAGCATCAAAGGTACCGTTGTCATTATCATCGTCCCAAACAATCAGCGGGATAGCCAGACGGTCTCCACCCTCGAACTTGTCGTCAACAGCATTCTTCTCAGAATTGCCGTCTACTACATTCTCAGCTCTGGAATCGCTCAGAACATAAACCTTGTCCAGAGTACCAGAAGTCTGCTTGGGGCCTACCTTTACGCCATCGTACTTGCCATCAGCAGTAGCGAAGGCAACGGTTGCCATGCTGGCAGTCATCAGAGCAGCCAGAGCAAGAGCAAAAATCTTCTTCATGTTTGTTTTCCTCCTACAATATAGGTTTTTTATTTTGAAAAAGGCGGCTGGACATCCAACCGCCCATTTCAACTGTTTATGCCCCCAGGGTCCGATTGCTCAAACCCCGGTGGGTTGGGCGACATTTGGCGAAGCAAAATCGCATTAGAGTTTGCTTCCTACGAGTTTTGATTACTCAAAACTCGCCAAAAGATCGCTCGGCGACATTTGGCGAAGCCAAATTCGCTGTGTGGATAAGTCATTTATGACTTATCTACCAGTATCCGGGTTGTGCTTGTCGCCGTTGGGCTTGGAAGAGGTGGAGCTGTTGCTGGAAGCCTCGTCCTTGTCCTCTACCTTAGCGGTGGTATCCA
This sequence comes from uncultured bacterium, assembly GCA_934845495.1. Lineage (GTDB taxonomy): Bacteria > Bacillota > Clostridia > Oscillospirales > Ruminococcaceae > Avimicrobium. The sequence continues at coordinate 8,827 of CAKWRB010000032.1, read as the reverse complement.
GCTCCATGTCAGAAATTACATAGGAGCCCAGCTTTCTGGTGCGGATGTGCCATGCGCCCTCGTTCTCATCGTAGTCAGCGCCCTTAACTTCCTTGATGCCCTTGCCATCCTCAGTTACCTGATACAGGAAGGTATCTTCCTTAGCAGTGATGTACAGGTCGCCGGTGCGGTTAGCAGCGGGAGTAGCGATCCAGGAGATGAAGTCGATGTTGGCCTTCGGGAACAGGTCAGCGATCTCCTTGTTGAACTTGGTGTTGTAAGCCAGGTTCAGAGCGCTCTGACCAGCAGCGTTGAAGGTGAACCAAGCATCCTCGTTGCTGCCGAAGTAGATGGTAACTTCCTCAGCATCGTCCTCGAACTTTACAGCGCCGTTAGCGTCGGGATAAATGGTATCGCCATCCTTGATGACATAGGAACCGTTATTGTCGTCGATACGGTTGGACAGAGGCAGACCGATTTTGAGCTTAGAGCCCTTGTCCTCAGCGCTGTTCTTGCTGGTGCCCAGGTACAGAGTACCGGCGATGTCCTGCTCCTTGGTGGTGAAGCTTTCCTTGGTGTCGATCTTTACCCAGTAGGTGAAGTCAGGCTTAGCAACGGAGTCGATGTCAGAATCAACAACTACGCGTGTCTTGCCATCCAAGTCTGTAGCCTCAGCAGCGGCGATAGCATGGTCAGCAGCATCCTTAGCCTCAGCCTTGGTTACATACTTGGTAGAAGCGTACTCGTATGCAGGAGCCTGTGCATTTACAACATAGTTCTTATCATCCTTCCAAGCGAAGGTGCTGTCATCCTTATGAACCAGGATAGCATCAGAAGTTACTGCTGTAGCCAGATTATGCTTAAGCAGATCAGCATCTGCAACCTGACTTGCCTTGCTAGTGGGGATTACAAGAATGTCATCGCCCTTAACATCTCTGTAGGTGTAGTTGGACTTTTCTCCATCCTTATCTGTATACTCAACACCAGGAGTTGTGCTAGCCTTGCTGGCATGCTGAATATTTTCGTTGTCATCAGCAGTCAGAACCCACAGCTTGGGAAGACTCGCAGCAGATGCAAAGAGGGCATCCTTGGCAGCAGAAGCAGAAGCGTAGTACTTATCGTCAACAGCAACCAGACCACTGTCCTTCTCGGTGTAAGTGTCAGTAACATACTTGCCCTCAATTACAGCACCAGTTGTTACGTCCTGGATGCTTTCGTACTCCTTAGCTCTCTCGTCCTTCAGGAAGTTGGGATCAGACATCGCACCATAGATTACTCTCTCGATAGCTTCTTTACGGGTCTCGCCCTTACCAACAACGACCTTCAGTTCCTTGCCGCCGATCTTAACGGTGTAGTACTTGGAATCAGCTACAGCAGAGCCAGAGGTAACAGCCTCGCCCTTTTTGTAAACGATCTCGATATCCTTGATGTAGTCCTTGCCCATCTTCCAGTCAGCGTATACCTTGATGCGGTCGCGGTCCTTGTCCTCGATATCGTCAAAGGCACCATCCTTCAGCAGGAAGTAGATGCTGTCGCCAGGGGCTACGCCATCCTTATCCTCAACGAGAACGCCGTTGTCATCCTCTTCGTAGGCATTTGTGCCATCGAAAACAAGTGCCTGGTTCTTGTTGGTATCAACCGATACTGCGAAAGCAGTGCTTGTAGAACCAGCAGCCATCAGAGCAGCCAGAGCCAGAGCAGTAATCTTCTTAGTGTTCATTGCTTTTTCCTCCATTTTTGTAAATTTCAACACAGTTTTTTCCCACGGGGAAATCCCTGTTGTAAGGCAATTATACCCCCCCCGCACCTTGTCAACCCCTTTTTGAGTTAATTTTGTAATTTTTCTGTAATTTTCTCCCCTAAATTTTCCAAACTGCAATTTCCACTTCAAAATGCGTGGTTTTCGGGATAAATCGGGGCTTTTTTGCATGATTCTACCCCAGTTAATTCAAATTTTGTCAGTTTTTTTGCGTGGGAAAGTTTTTCACACTGTGGAAAATTCTCGTTGAAAACCCGGGCTGCCCTTTCCGCCCGGAATACCCCCTGCCACCCTGGGGTTTTTTATAAGGCCGGGCGGCTTTTTCCATTTCCGTCTGCGCATATTTTGTGATACAATAGGAACTGAACTGAACCGGCGGCTGGCATTTCTGCGCCATAAGCCGCTGCAAACCCGCCAATCCAACCCGAAAGGAGATTACCACGGTGGTTTATTCCAAGGAAGTAGAGAATATGTGTGTGGTAGCCCAGGGACCCAATCACGGCCCGGCTCCCATTCCCGAAGAAGGCAGATGGGTGCGCCCCTATCAGATCGCTGACATCTCGGGGCTTTCCCACGGTGTGGGCTGGTGCGCTCCCCAGCAGGGCGCCTGCAAGCTCACCCTCAATGTGAAGGACGGTATTATTGAGGAGGCCCTGGTGGAAACCCTGGGCTGCTCCGGCATGACCCACTCCGCTGCCATGGCCGGCGAGATCCTGCCCGGCAAAACCCTGCTGGAAGCGCTGAACACCGACCTGGTGTGCGACGCCATCAATGTGGCCATGCGGGAGATCTTCCTGCAGCTGGTCTATGGCCGCAGCCAGACTGCCTTCTCGGAAGGCGGCCTGCCCATCGGCGCCTCGCTGGAGGATCTGGGCAAGGGACTGCGCAGCCAGACCGGTACCATCTTTGGCACTTCGGCCAAGGGGGTACGCTATCTGGAAATGAGCGAGGGGTACATCACCCGTCTGGCACTGGACGACCATGACGAAACCATCGGTTACGAATTTGTACGGCTGGGCAAGATGATGGAGGATATCCGCCACGGTGTTCCTGCTGAGGAAGCCCTGCGGAAAAACACTGCCACCTATGGCCGGTTTGACCAGGCAGCCCGCATTATCGACCCGAGAGAGGAATAACAGGACGGAGGACGACGCACAATGATACAGTTTGAAGGAATGGAACGCCGGATGGCCGGGATCGAAGCCTGCCTCCGGGAAAACGGCCTGGATTCGCTCGAAGCGGCAGAGGCTCTCTGCAAGGAACACGGCATCGATGTAGCGGCCATTGTCAAGGGCGTACAGCCCATTGCCTTTGAAAACGCTGTTTGGGCTTACACACTGGGCACTGCCATCGCCCTGAAGAAGGGCGCCCACACCGCTGCCGATGCAGCCGAGGCCATTGGGCTGGGGCTGCAGGCCTTCTGCGTACCCGGTTCGGTCGCCGACCAGCGCAAGGTGGGCCTGGGCCACGGCAACCTGGGTGCCATGCTGCTCCGGGAGGAGACCAAGTGCTTCTGCTTCCTGGCCGGCCATGAATCCTTTGCCGCTGCGGAAGGCGCCATTGGCATTGCACGCTCGGCCAACAAGGTGCGCAAGGAACCGCTGCGGGTCATCCTCAACGGCCTGGGCAAGGACGCTGCCTACATCATCTCCCGCATCAACGGCTTCACCTATGTCTCCACCGACTTCGACTTTGCCACCGGCACCCTGAAGGTCACCGGTGAGCGCCGCTTCTCGGACGGAGAGCGGGCCGCAGTCAAGTGCTATGGTGCCAACGATGTACTGGAAGGCGTTGCCATCATGAAGCAGGAGGGCGTGGATGTCTCCATCACCGGCAACTCCACCAACCCCACCCGGTTCCAGCATCTGGTGGCTGGCACCTATAAGAAGTGGGCTGTGGAAAACGGACGGAACTACTTCTCGGTGGCTTCGGGCGGCGGCACCGGACGCACCCTGCACCCGGACAATGTGGCAGCCGGCCCGGCCTCCTATGGTCTGACCGACTCGATGGGCCGGATGCACAGCGATGCACAGTTTGCCGGTTCCTCCTCGGTTCCTGCCCATGTGGAAATGATGGGCCTGATTGGTATGGGCAACAACCCCATGGTAGGTGCCACAGTAGCCTGTGCCGTGGCAGTGGAGCAGGCCTCCCGATAAAATTCGGCATTCGTTATAAAATTAGCAAGGCATTTTGTCGAAAATAGCCAGATTATCTCTTGCAGTCTGGGGGGCTATCCCGTATAATAGGGGAAGAACCATTTTTGGAATAAAGACAAAGGAGCGTTTTCCCCTATGAATATCTGGCATGATATGAACCCCAACCGTATTTCTCCCGAAGACTTCACCGCTGTGATCGAGATCAGCAAGGGCAGCAAGAAGAAGTACGAGCTGGACAAGTATACCGGTATGATCATTCTCGACCGGATCCTGCACACCTCCACCCACTATCCCGCCAGCTACGGCTTTATCCCCCGTACCTACGGCGATGACAAGGACCCGCTGGATGTGTTGGTTCTCTGCTCGGAAGAGATCGATCCGCTGGTGCTGGTACGCTGCTACCCCATTGGTGTCATCAGCATGCTGGACAACGGCGAAGGCGATGAGAAGATCATTGCTGTGCCCTTCAACGATCCCATGTACAACACCTACCGGGACATCTCCGAGCTGCCGGAGCACATCTTCAACGAGATGAAGCACTTCTTCTCGGTTTACAAGCAGCTGGAGCCCGGCAAGTTCACCGAGATCACCAGCATTGCCGGTGCGGACGAAGCCCGGAATGTGATCCGCCACTGCATGGATAACTACAACGCCAAGTATGTAGACCGCTAATCTGCTGCAATAGCAAACCCCCGTCAGGAACTAATCCTGACGGGGGTTTTTGTTCCAGATTTTTTATTTGCTTACCGGCGGGGTGTTTGCTATCTCCGTGCCTCTTCCCCCTTGCAAAAAAACCGGATGGCCCTGCGGCCACCCGGTTGACTGTTCTGATTCGGGCCTGGTATCAACCCATGGGGATCGCAACCGCTGTACCGCCGCCGACCCACACATTGGCACCGTTGATGGCACCGCCTGCCTCCGGGACAGCGTCGATCTCCTCGTCGGGCTCCACTGCCGACTCTTCCTCCACCGTACCGTCCTCACCATCCGGCAGCTCCCCATCGGTCATTTCGCCGCCCACCGGCAGCGAATCCTCCTCCGGCTTGGGGGCCGGGGTATAGGTCAGGGCAAAGATGGTCAGGGCAACCGCCGCAACAGCACCGCCCAGCACCAGGAACTTTTGCTTCTTACTCAGGATGCTCTGCTTTTCCGGGTCGGGATAGAGGATCGAACCGATGATTTTTCCGCCGATCCAGCCCACCAGCATAGCTGCCAGGATCACCAGCACAGCAATCACCAGGATGGAGGCCCACCCCGGCAGGAAGCTCAGCTTCGCCTTGAGCGATTCGATCACACCGCCGCCGCCAGCTGCTGCATCCATCATTCCCATATCTCCATAGCCACCCATGGCCATCAGCATCAATCGATTCACTGCAAAAACTCTCCTTTGTACAGCCGGAGCTCCACCGGGAGCAGACGGCTCACTCTGTGTATCACGCGCTTCGTTTCTTTTACCATCATACCATGTTTCACCTGCGCCGTAAAGTGCCGGTATCTACTTTTTCAGTGCCGGTTTTTTAGCAATTTCCTGCACCATTTTCGGAAAATTTTATGGCTTATTTCAGGATTCATTCACGAATTTCTTTCCAGTTGCTCACAATTTTGTAGTATAATAATTTATTAGTATCTAAATTTTATACTTACAGGAGGTTTTTCTTATGGCTTCATTCAAAGGCGACATCAAATCCAAGGCACTGAGTATGGACATTGCGCTCAATGTAATCCTGCCCTATGATCACCCGCATGACTATTCCCAGGATCCCTGCAAAACGCTGTGGCTGCTGCACGGCCAGGGCAGTTCCTCTGCCTCCTGGATGCGGTGGACCTCCATCGAACGGTATGCCATGGAGCATGGCTTTGCTGTGATCATGCCGGAGGTGCAGCGCAGCTTCTACCGGAACATGGAGTACGGTCTGGATTACTTTACCTTTGTGGCCGATGAGCTGCCCGAGCTCTGCCGCAAGATGTTCCGCCTGAGCGATAAGCGAGAGGACAACTACATCGCCGGCCTTTCGATGGGTGGTTACGGCGCCCTGAAGATCGGCCTGAGCCGGCCGGATCAGTACGGCACCATCGGCAGCTTCTCCGGTGCAGCCGACCTGATGCGCATCTTCGACACCATGCAGTCCACCCTGGAGCCCCGTGCCCGGGCAGAATACCAGGGCATTTTCGGCCTGGAGATGGAACCCAAGGAGGACGATGATATCCTGTGCCTTACCCGCAAACATGCCCAGCTGCCCAAGGAACAGCAGTGCCGCTTCTTCATCAGCTGCGGCACCGAGGACGAGATCCCCACTCTGTACCAGGGCAATGTAGCCTATGTGAACCTGCTCAAGGAACTGGGCCTGGAACACATCTGGTTCGAGCAGAAGGGTATGCATGAATGGGCTGTCTGGGACGAGGCCGTCCGGGAAATGCTCAACACCTACGACCAGGTGCGCAAATACCACGTCTGATCCTCGGAAGATCGGACAGAATGAGAGAGGTTTTTGAACATGGCATCACCGCTTGCGGATAAATTGCGCCCCAAAACACTGGAAGATGTGGTGGGGCAGTCCCACCTGCTGACCCGGGGACAGGTGCTTCGCAGCATCATTGACGGCGGCACGATCCCCAATATGATCTTCTACGGCCCCTCAGGGGTTGGAAAGACCACCGTTGCCAACATCATCGCCAGCAGGGCTGGTAAAAAGCTCTACCGGCTCAACGGCACTACCGCCTCCACCGCAGACATCAAGGAGATCGTCAGCCAGCTGGATACCTTTGAAGGGCGTAACGGTGTGGTCCTCTATCTGGACGAGATTCAGTACTTCAACAAAAAGCAGCAGCAGAGCCTGCTGGAGTTTATTGAGAACGGCAGCATCACCCTCATCGCCTCCACCACCGAAAACCCCTACTTCTATGTCTACAATGCGGTGCTGAGCCGCTGCACCGTCTTTGAGTTCAAGCCGGTGGAACCTGCCGAGGTCCAGCGGGCAGTGGAGCGGGCCTTCCGCCTCTGTGCCGAGGAATACCCCGGCCTCACGGTAGAGGAAGGGGTTGCCGAACACATCTCCTTCTCCTGCGGCGGTGATGTGCGCAAGGCGCTCAATGCGGTGGAAATGCTGGTGCTTTCAGCTGTAAGCTCCAGCGAGATCCCAGTGGCCACTCTGCAGGCCGCCAAGGAGGTCTCCCAGCGCTCCTCCAACCGGTATGACCGAGACGGCGATGTCCACTACGACCTGCTCTCCGCCCTGCAGAAGTCCATCCGCGGCTCGGATGAAAATGCCGCCCTGCACTATCTGGCACGGCTGCTGGATTCGGGCGACCTCATCTCCCCCTGTCGGCGGATCCTGGTCTGTGCCAGTGAGGACATCGGCCTGGCCTATCCCATGGCGGTGGTGGTGGTGAAAACCTGCATCGATGCCGCCATGCAGCTGGGCCTGCCCGAAGCACGGATCCCCCTGGCCGAGGCCGTGATCCTGCTCTGCACCGCACCCAAATCGAACTCGGCCAATGCTGCCATCGATGCAGCTCTGGCCGATGTGCGCAAGGGCAAGTACGGCGATGTGCCGCCCCACCTCAAGGACGGGCACTACGGCGGCGCCAACAAGCTGGGCCGTGCCATCGGGTACAAGTACCCCCACGACTACGGCGGCTGGGTACAGCAGCAGTACCTCCCGGATGAGCTCCGGGACCGGGTCTACTACCAGTTCGGCCAGAACCGGACTGAACAGGCCGCCCTGGCCTACCGGCACCAGCAGCGCAGCCCCAAACCAGAACAGAAATAGCAAACGCCCTCCTGGATCCATTTATACCGGAACCGGGAGGGCGTTTCTTCTGTACTTCGGTGTCTGTGGTTGGGCGCAATTATCGACAAATTGTAATATCCGCACTATATTATACGGATATTGCGATCAAACCAGCTGATCTATGCTGCAACTGCGGCATGTGCGCTCCTCTCTGCTGCGCTGGAGCTTCTTCCATGTTCCGCCTGCATCTGCAAAACAAAATGTACTATATCACATAAATATACATTTTATAATATTATTCGCTGTCGTTTCCTGATTCAGGCAAAGAAAAAAGCCGATCCGTATCTACTTGCCGGACCGGCTTTTCTGGTATTCTGTTTGAACGCAATCAGCGATTGTACCGTCTGCCAATGTAAGCGGCAGGATCCTTGCGAAGGCCATTGACGCGCACTTCAAAGTGGCAATGGTTTCCGTAGGCATTACCGGTGGCGCCAATTGCAGCAATCAGCTGGCCCTGCTCTACCCACTGGCCCGGCTGAACATAAACCTGGCTGTTGTGTGCATAGAGGGTCTGAACGCCGCCGCCGTGGTCGATGACAATGTACCGACCATAGGCGCCGTTGGTATAGTTGAAGGCAGCGGTAACAGTGCCCGATGCCGAAGCCCGGACTGCTGTGCCCATCTTGGCCGCAATATCCATGCCGCCGTGGTTGTAATAGCCATAGAAGCCACAGGACAGATAACCGCCATCCACAGGCCAGATGAAGTAGCTGTCAGTGGACATAGCAGTTGCTGGCAGCTGGGCCAGCGGCTTCTTACCGCCCACGATCATCACTTCATTCACCGGCTCCTTGAGCACGGTCGAATTGAGGATGGTACGGGACTGCTCAACACCGTCCACATAGACCACCTCTGCGGTGATCTCATTGACGCCCTTTTCACCGATCTGGGTCACCTTGGTGTAACCCTGCTGGAGATTGGGGTCCTGCTTGTGTTCGATGGAGAAGGCAACCTCCTCATTGTACACCTCGGTGCGCTTTACCTGCACACCCAGGGTGGGAACTGCCTTTTCGATCAGGACTTCCTGACCCACCAGCAGCGATTTTTCCACATCGGGATTGAGTGCCTTGAAGTCGGCATACAGCATATCGAACTTCTGGGCGATGACGGTAGGGGCATCTCCCTGCTGTACCGTGTAGGTC
>CAKWRB010000031.1:10006-10664 GCA_934845495.1 uncultured bacterium | reverse complement strand
TAAACAAGTGCTGCGAAGATTGCGGGACGAACAGGCCCAGGAAGCTGAGGAGATCGGGGAATGACAGGAACATGGATCAATATGGCGGCCATTATAGCCGGTGCCGTATTGGGAATGCTGGCAAAGAAGGGAATTCCCCGCCGGGTAGAGGAGAGCCTGACCCGAATTCAGGGGTTGGCAGTGGGGCTGATCGGTCTCAACGGTGTGATCGCTTCGATGTTTACTGTGGATGCCGATGGCGGAATCAGCGACAGCGGCGGGTTGCTGCTTCTGGTGAGCCTGGTGCTGGGATGCCTTGTGGGCGAACTGCTGCGAATCGATGACCGGCTCGGCAATCTGGGAGATCTGATTGAAAAGCGTGTCCACATCGAAGGGTTTTCCCAGGGGTTTATTACAGCATCCATCATCACCTGTGTGGGAGCCATGTCCATTGTGGGTGCCCTTAACGAGGGTTTGACGGGCAGCAATGAGGTGCTGATGGTCAAGAGCACCCTGGACTTTGTCACCTGTCTGGTGCTGGCTTCCAGCCTGGGAATCGGTGTAGCCTTTGCTGCCATACCAACATTTCTTTACCAGGGCGGCATGACACTCTGTGCCGGATTCCTGTCCCCCTATATTTCGTCGGATCTTTTGAATATGATTTGTATGGTGGGATATG
>CAKWRB010000031.1:0-9996 GCA_934845495.1 uncultured bacterium | reverse complement strand
ATTGCTCGAAATCAGCAACGGAAAGTAAAATTTGCATCGGACTCAACCTCCTGATGAACGCCAAAATCAAAACAGCCAACCTTCTGCCGGCAATGATTGTTCCTGTGCTGAACAATCTGCTGAACATGTTGAAAATTTTATAGTATATCTGCACAAATACGGCCTTTTCAAGCAGGAAATGCTTAGAAAACAAGCAGAAAAAACGGGCTTTTGACAGATGAATTGCTTTTTTGAATTGACGGAACTTCGAGATATGCTATAATGTTAATTAGTTGGTATGTACAGTTTGCAGTATGCCACACGATATGGTCAAGTAAATCAATGAAATAGGAGAGTTATCGCTATGTTCGTAAAGGAAGTTTCTGTTAAGAATCAGGTTGGTCTGCACGCTCGCCCGGCTACATTCTTCATCCAGAAGGCGAATGAGTTCAAGTCGTCGGTGTGGGTTGAGAAGGACGAAAGAAGAGTTACCGCCAAGAGCCTTCTGGGTGTTCTGTCCCTGGGTATCGTAGGCGGTACCACAATCCGCATCATGGCAGATGGTTCCGATGAGGAGCAGGCTGTGGACGGTCTGGTTAAGCTGGTAGAGTCCGGCTTCGCAGAGTAATTTCTCTCCTGCATACAAATCCATCATACGATGGCTCAAAGGCTGGGTTTATCCCGGCCTTTTTTCATTGTCCGGCCCTCTTTACAGAATCCCTGGATGTGCGCTATAATTTGAGCAGAGAAACCATCAAAATTCCGGATAGGAGGTCTGTCAACATGACTGTTTATGAATCCATTGAAACCAGAAAGAGCATCCGTGATTACGAAAAGCGTCCGGTGGAACCGGAAAAGCTCCAGCGCATCCTGGAGGCTGGCCGGCTGGCACCCACAGCTCTCTGCAGCAATGCCACCCGCTTTGTAGTAGTGGATGATCCGTAGCTGATGAAAAAGTTCCTTGTGTCCTTCATGGGCCAGGCTCTGCTGGTCTAAGCTCCGATGGCGGTAGTGGTCTGCTCGGTAAGCACCCGGAATATGGGCTGCGACCAGCGGGCTTCCACCGTGGACTGCTCCATTGCTCTGAGCTTTATGATGCTGGCTGCTGCTGAGGAAGGTCTGGGTACCTGTTGGATTGGCGGTTTCACCCAGGAGCCGCTCAAGGAGGCCCTGGGCATTCCGGCAGAGTATGATGTGGTAGCGCTCACCCCTCTGGGTTACCCGGCTGAAGAGGGTCGCCCTCGGAACCGTAAGCCGCTGGAGGAGCTGGTTTATCACAATGGCTGGAAGCGGTAACGCTCCAAAATCACAAAAAGCCTGAGTCGATTTGACTCAGGCTTTTTTCTTTCAGATGGTCAGCGGGCGGCAAGGATCTGGTCCGCTACATACAGACCGTTGGCTGCAGCCTGGGAGAGAGAGCGGGTGATGCCGGCTCCATCGCCGATGGCATAGATCTCCTTTGTGCCGCTCAGCATGAAGTTTTCACACTCCGGTCGGGCGGAATAGTATTTGCACTCGATGCCATAGAGCAGGGTGTCGTAGTTGGCGGTGCCCGGGGCAATTTTGTCCAGAGCATAGAGGGTTTCCACAATGTTGTCCAGCTGGCGCTTTGGCATACACAGGCTCAGGTCGCCGGGTACGGCATCCAGTGTCGGCCGGGTGTAGGACTGAGCCAGGCGCTTTTCGTCGGTGCGGCGGCCCACCATCAGGTCTCCCAGGCGCTGAACCAGTACACTGCCGCCGCTGATGAGATTGGCCAGACTTGCCACATGGCGGGCATACTCGATGGGGGAGTTGAAGGGCTGGGTAAAGCGGATGGTGGAAAGCAGGGCGAAGTTGGAGTTCTTCGATTTCTTTTCTTCGCTGCGGAAGGCATGTCCATTGACGGTGAGAATGCCGTCGGTGTTTTCGGTCACCACCTGACCGCGCTCGTTGAAGCAGAACATCCGGGTGGTATCCCCATACTGCTTGGACCGGTAGAGGATCTTGGGCTCGTAGATCTTCTTGGAGAAATGCTCCCAGATGATGGAGGGCAGTTCGACCCGGACACCGATGTCCACCTGGTTGTTGCGCAGGGGAATTCCGTTCTTCTGGCACCAGCCGGAGAAGAAGTTGGAGCCAGCCCGCCCCACTGCAAAGATGATGCGGTCTGCAGTGAACTGGTGCTCACCCTCGGCGTCGCAGGCAGTGATCCGATGGCTTTCCCGGTCCACATCGGTAACGGTGGTGCGGGAATGGATGTCCACCCGATCCCGGAGCGAATCGATGAGGTGCCCCATGGTTTCAAAGTTGGAATCGGTCCCCAGGTGCTTGACCTGGGCCTGCTGCATATGCAGGTCATGTTCCAGGCAGAGACGCTTGAGCTCATCATTGGGCATAAAGCGCTCGGTGGTGGCCCCGTGCTGCACCATGATGCTGTCCGCTTCCTCGATGTAGCGGATTACCGTCTCGGGGGGAAGAAAATCGGTGAGCCAGCCGCCGTACTCGGTGGAGATCACATATTTGCCATCCGAGAAGGCACCGGCGCCGGCCAGTCCCTCCATGATGGCACAGGGTTCACATTTGATGCATTTTTTTACTTTGCCGGCAACAATGGGGCAGATGCGGTCCCGGATGTCCCGGCCGCGTTCCATCAGGCAGATGGACAGCTCCGGCGCCTGTTCAACCAGCCGGTATGCAGTCATCAGCCCTCCAATACCGCCGCCAATGATGGCAATGTCATAGTTGGTGCGAAAACTCATAAGAACAACCTCCTTGGGTTACTTCCAATTTCCGGGGAAGGGGAGAAGCCGGAGCAGATCCGGTCGCATGGAAAGCTGCTTCAGCTGATCCTTATATATAGTATGATAGACCGAAAGAGTGTAATTGGCAAGGTTTTCCGCACCGCTGTCCTTTACAAATCGAGTGACGCGCCCCTTGAGCTCCAGCAGTTCTTCCCGGTTCATACCGCGGATCTTACGGAGCTTGGCCCCCAATTCTTCCGGCGAGTTGAAGAGGAAGCCATTGTCTCCTTCAATAACCTGGTTGGCATTGATTGGGTCCAGACGCTGCAGCACAGGCAGTCCGGCAGCTTCTCCCTCCAGCATAGAAATCGAGTTGGTGTCCGAGAGGGAGGCAGTGACATAGACATTGCAGACAGCCAGGTAGGGCGGCAGTTCCGTGTGGGGTACGGCGCCGGTAAACAGCACCATACTGTCGATGCCCAGATCCCGGGCCTGCTGCTCCAGTTCGTTGCGGACCGGGCCATCGCCGATTACCATCAGATGGATGTTGTCCTCCGGGCGGATCTCTTTGGCCCAGTAGTCCAGCAGCACATCCACGCTCTTTTCTTTTCCCAGACGGCCCACAAAGCAGGCGAGCATCTTGTCCTCAGTAAGGTTGTATTTCTCCCGGACTGCCTGAATGGCGCTGGGGTCGATGTTCTTGACCATGAACCGGTCCAGCTCCACCGCATTGGGGATCACATTTACCGGCTTGGTGATCCCGGCTTCCCGGAAGTAGATACTGCCCTTTTCCGAAGGGCTGGTGAGGGCCTGGGCACGGCGGGCCAGATGGCGGGCATATTTGCGGGAGACCTCCCGGGCCACCTTGGAAAGGTGTCGGGGCACAACATAGTAGACATAGTCATCGTACATAGTGTGCAAGGTGTACACCAGCGGGACCTTGAGCTTGTTGGCGATGTGGATGCCGGAAATGCCCATCGAGAACTCGGTGTGGATATGAATGATATCCGGATGGAATTCCTCCAGCAGCTTGGTACGGGTATGGCTGCATGGCGAGGCCAGGCCGTATCCATAGATTTTTTTGAGCTTTACTGCCGGACAGTGCAGTACACCGTCCTCAATGTAGTGGTGGTGCGTGTTGGGGTCGGAAGTGACGACCAGAACCGTGTGCCCCAGTTTTTCAAGTCCCTCCCGGAGGAGTTTGACATGGGTTACCACACCGTTGATATATGGCAGGTAGGTTTCGGTAAACAGCGCAATACGCATAGTTCCTCTCCTTGTAAAAAACGGATCATGGAGCAGTACTCCATAAAAATTCGGGTCATTCTGCGCCATAAGTATAACACAAAAGGGTGTTTTGCACAAGAAATCCCCTAGGGAAATCTCCTTTTACAGAGGACTGAAAAATGAAATACTATTTGAATAAGAGCCCACTGTAATATATAATATAGGTAACATTATGTTCGGGCATGTTTGCCGGAGAGGAGAACCGTTATGGCTACTGCTTATGAAGTCACACTGGAAAAGATCATACAGGCTTTTGATCTGAAGGCGTTGGCTCTGCCCAAGCCTCCGGACGAGGTCTTTATCCGCAGTGCGGATGTCAATCGCCCCGGCCTGCAGCTGGCTGGATTTTTTGAAGTGTTCGACGAGCGCCGCACCCAGGTCCTGGGCGAAAGCGAGATCGTCTTTATGAACCGCTATTCGGAGGAGGAGGCCAAGGTCCGGTACCTCGAGTTCTTCAAGGCCAATCCGCCGGCAGTGATCCTCGCCAAGGGCCTGGAGGCCCCCAAAGTCCTGGTGGAGGCAGCGATCCAGACCGGAATCCCGCTCCTGACCACGACCGAGAACACCTCGACCTTTATCTCGTCGCTGATCCTGTTCTTGAACACAGAACTGGCCCCGCGCCTGACCCGCCACGGCGTCCTGATGGAGGTCTACGGCGAGGGTATGCTCATCATGGGCGACAGCGGCGTCGGTAAGAGCGAGACTGCGGTAGAGCTGATCAAGCGCGGTCACCGCCTGGTGGCAGATGATGCTGTGGAGCTGCGCAAGATCACCGCACAGCGGATCTCCGGCACCTCTCCGGACAATATTCGGCACTTCCTGGAACTGCGCGGCATCGGCATCATCAACGCCCGCCGGATCTTTGGCATGGGTGCCATCAAATCCAGTGTGGATGTGGACCTCATCGTCAACCTGGAACTCTGGGATGACAACAAGGTCTACGACCGGATGGGCATGGAGAACCACTATACCGATATTCTGGGTGTACAGGTTCCGTCCATCACCATTCCGGTAAAGCCCGGACGGAACATTGCCGTTATCCTGGAAGTGGCGGCGATGAACTACCGCGAAAAGAAACTGGGTTATAACGCAGCACATGAGCTGCTGCAGCGGTTGGGTATGATGGATATCGATACCAACTGGGATACTTTCTGATCACAATCGAGAACGACCGCCTGCCGGGATCTGCCGCACTGGAGAAGATGCCGGCAGTTTCTCTTTCTCAGGCAGGTGGTATGGGGGGAATTATGGAGCATACTGAAAAACTTACACAGCTGGATCACTGGCTGGAGTCGGCTGGCATCACCTTTTTTTGCAAGGAGCCGATGAGCCGTCATACCACATTGCGCATTGGGGGACCGGCAGAACGGTTGGTTTGCCCGGATAGCGAGCGCCAGTTCCTTATGGCAGCAAAGTTTTGCCGGCAGTTGGGGTTGCCGATTCAGCTCATCGGAAGAGGTTCCAACTTGCTGGTGTCCGACCAAGGCTTGCCGGGTGTGGTGCTCTGTCCCAGAGCGGAAACCGGTGAGATCCTCTGTACCGGAGAGGGGCGTTTTCGTCTGCCGTCCGGACTTACTCTGGCCCGGGCAGCAAACTTTGCCGCTGAGCAGGGCTGTACTGGCCTGGAGTTTGCCCATGGGATCCCTGGGACGGTGGGCGGTGCAGTCTATATGAATGCCGGAGCTTATGGCGGAGAGATGAAGGACTGCATCACCCGGGTGGAGGTCTTGCAGCCAACGGGAGAGGTTTGCTGGATTCCAGCAGAGGAGTGTGGCTTTGGCTATCGGAGCAGCCGCTTTTCGCATAGCGGGGAATGGGTCCTCGCGGCTGAAGTGCAGCTGCAGCTGGGAAACAGCCGGGAAATCTATGCGGAGATGGACCGTTTGGCAGCGGCCCGCCGGGAAAAACAGCCGTTGGAATACCCCTCGGCCGGCAGTGCCTTCAAACGGCCGCCGGATGGGACCCCACCGGCAGCAGCCCTGATCGATCGGTGCGGCCTCAAGGGGCTGCAGGTGGGCGGAGCCCAGGTGAGTGAAAAGCATGCCGGGTTTATCATCAACCGCGGCGGCGCCACAGCCGCCGATGTGGCTGAGCTGATGCGCCAGGTGCAAAAAACGGTACAGGAGCAAAAAGGTGTTCTGCTGGAGCCGGAGATCCGGTTCCTGGGCAGTTTTGGGGAAGGATTGTGAACCTACGATGGATTTTCTCTTTGTGACAGGTATGTCCGGTGCGGGCAAAACAGTGGCAGTCAATGAACTGGAGGATATGGGCTACTTCTGTGTGGACAATATCCCCGCCGGTCTGATTGGCCCGTTTGCCCGCCTGTGTGAGCAGTCCCCAGTGGGAGAACGGATCGCTCTGGTGACCGATTTCCGCAGTGGAGAGCAGTTTGCCCGCTTTCCGGAGGCGCTGGACTGGCTTGCCGCGGAGGGTCACAGCTATCGGATCCTGATGCTGGAGGCCGAGGACAGCGTGATCCTGCACCGGTATAAGGAAAACCGCCGCCGCCATCCGCTGATGGAGGAGGGAAGCGCTGGCCTGGAAGCGGCCATCCGCACCGAGCGGAAGCTGCTGGAACCGCTTCGACTGCGTGCGGATTACTGCATTGACACCAGCTTTCTCAGTATGGCACAGCTCCGGGAACGGGTCGAGCAGCTCTTCGGGGACGACAGTGGGAAGATGGTTGTCACCTGTATGTCCTTTGGATACAAATACGGGATCCCGCCTGAAACGGACCTGCTGTTCGATGTGCGTTGCCTGCCCAATCCCTTCTATATCCCGGAACTCCGGGAACACACCGGTCTGGAACCGGAAGTACAGGACTATGTGCTGGCTGGGGAGGTGTCCCAGGGTCTGGTTCAGCGGTTGGACGGGCTCTTGGAGTACCTGCTCCCGCTCTATCTGGCGGAGGGAAAGTGCAGCCTGGTGATCGGTTTTGGCTGCACCGGCGGCCGGCACCGGTCGGTGACCTTTGCCGAGCTGTTCCGGAAGCGGCTGGCACAGAAGGGCTACCGCGTTTCGGTAAGCCATCGGGATGTGAATCGGAATCGCTGAAAGGAGAGGATGGAGAGTGGCATTTGCCAGTGAAGTAAAAACTGAGATCCTTGAAAATCTCACCCTCCGGAAAAAATGCAGAATGGCTCAGGGGTATGGCCTGCTCCTCTGCTCCAAGCATTTTGACAGCGGTGAGATTTCGATGACCACCGAGCGCCAGGAGATCGCACAGCTTTACCGTTCCACCCTTCGGGAGATCCTGGGAAAGGGCTGCGAGGAGATCCCTATCACCCGAACCGGGATGGGAAATGCTACCCGGCACTATGCAGTGGCCCTGTCGCAGCCTGCCTCCCGGCAGAAAGTGCTGGAGTTTTTCGGTCAGGAGGGGGACCGCATCAACGAGGCGATGCTGGTACGGGAGGGAGAGGCAGCGGCCTTTCTCAGCGGTGCCTACCTGGCCTGCGGTTCCGTGACCGACCCGGAGAAAAACTATCTGCTGGAGTTCACGGTCTACCGGGCCGGTCTGGTGGAGCCGCTGGCGGCGCTGCTGGACCAGGTAGTGGGAGCACCCAAGTTCCAGCTCCGGCGGGATCAGGCGGTGCTGTACTATCGCGAGAGTGAGAATATTGAGGACGCCCTTACCGCCGCAGGTGCGCCCAAGTCGGCCATGGAGCTGATGGAGGTGAAGATTGTCCGGGATATGCGCAACAAGGTCAACCGGGTAACCAATTGCGAAACCGCAAACATCGATAAAACGGTAACTGCATCGGCCCGGCAGATTGCGGATATTGAGTATCTGATCCTGTCGCTGGGGCTGGAGGGCCTGCCGGAGGAGCTCCGGGAGGTGGCGGTGAAGCGGATGGAAAATCCGGAACTGTCACTGCGGGAACTGCTTGGGAAGCTGGACGAACCCCTGTCCCGCTCCGGGCTGAATCACCGTCTGAGCCGATTGAGCCGGATGGCAGAGGAACTGCGCACCAGCCGCATGGACTGAATTTAAATGAAAGGAAGGTGCCGTATGGAACGGTTTGTACATCTGCATGTTCACAGTGAATACAGCTTGCTGGACGGAGCCTGCCGGATTGAGCGGCTGGTGGAAAAGGTCAAGGCGCTGGGGCAGCCGGCGGTCGCGATTACTGACCATGGTGTCATGTACGGCGCCATTGAGTTTTATCATGCAGCCAAGAAGGCAGGGGTAAAGCCAATCATCGGCTGCGAAGTATATGTGGCACCCAGAACCCGGTTCGATAAGCAGCACCGGGTGGATTCCTCTCCCTATCACATGGTCCTGCTGTGCGAGAATGAGGAGGGATATCAGAACCTGATCAAGCTGGTGTCGGCCGCCTATATCGAAGGCTTTTACAACAAGCCCCGGGTGGATAACGCGCTGCTCCGCCAACACCACAGGGGACTGATCTGCCTTTCAGGCAGTTAGGGAATATGTGGATATATTTGGAAAAGATAATTTCTTCATCGAGCTGCAGAACCACGGCATCGAGGAGCAGAAACGGATCCTGCCCCAGCTCATCAAGCTGGCCCGGGAGAATGAAGTGGGGCTGGTGGCCACCAACGATGCCCACTACATCAACCGGGAGGACAGCTCCAACCAGAGCATCCTGGTCTGCATCCAGACCGGCCGGACGGTGAACGATCCCAGCGACCTGGAATTCCAGACAGATCAGTTTTATATCAAAAACCTGGAGGAGATGCGCCAGGCCATTCCGGATGTGGACGAGGCCTTTGAAAACACCGTGCGGATCGCCGAGCGGTGCAATCTGGAATTCGAGTTTGGCAAGACCAAGCTGCCCTACTTTTCGGCGCCGAACGGCGAAGACAATCTTGCCTACTTCCGGCGGATGAGCTACGAGGGAATGTACAGCCTGTATGGGGAAGACCCCGCCCCATCGGTGATTGAACGGCTGGAATATGAGCTGAGGGTCATCGTCCAGATGGGGTATGTGGACTACTACCTCATTGTCCACGACTTTATTGCCTATGCCAAGAGCCGGGGAATCCCGGTGGGGCCGGGGCGAGGAAGCGGTGCGGGCAGCCTGGCGGCTTATTGCATTGGCATCACCGGTATCGATCCGATCCGGTATAATCTGCTGTTCGAGCGCTTTCTCAACCCGGAGCGGGTGAGTATGCCCGACTTTGATATCGATTTTTGTTATGTGCGTCGGCAGGAGGTGATCGATTATGTGGTGCAGAAGTATGGCTCGGACCATGTAGCGCAGATCATCACCTTTGGTACCATGGCGGCCCGTGCAGCTGTACGGGATGTGGGCCGGGCGCTGGCGCTGGGATACCAGAATGTGGACGCTGTGGCAAAGATGATTCCCAACGAGCTGGGTATGACGATCGATAAGGCGCTTTCGGCGGTTCCGGAACTCAAGAAAAGTTATGAGAGCGATGAAAATATCCGTCAGCTCATCGATGTGTCCCGGGCGCTGGAGGGAATGCCGCGCCACGCCTCCACCCATGCGGCAGGTGTGGTCATCACCCGGGAACCGGCAGATACCTATGTGCCGCTGCAGAAAAATGACGATGCCATCGTGACCCAGTACCCCATGACAACGCTGGAGGAGCTGGGGCTGCTCAAGATGGACTTTCTGGGGCTCCGGAACCTGACTGTGATCCACGATGCCGAGGAGATGATTCGCCGCACGGTGCCGGGATTTGATATGGAGTCCATTCCTATGGACGATGCAGCCACCTTTAAGATGCTCGGCGAAGGGCATGCCTTTGGTGTGTTCCAGTTTGAATCGGCAGGAATGCGCAATGTCATCACCCAGCTGGGACCGGAATCCATCGAAGATCTCATCGCTGTGATCTCGCTTTACCGGCCCGGCCCAATGGAGTCCATCCCCCGGTATATCCGAAATCGCCACAATCCCCGGCTTGTGACATACAAGACACCGGAACTGCGTCCGATTTTGGAAGTGACCTATGGCTGTATTGTCTATCAGGAGCAGGTAATGCAGATCTGCCGCCAGTTAGCGGGTTATTCCTACGG
>CAKWRB010000030.1 GCA_934845495.1 uncultured bacterium | reverse complement strand
CTACAACTATCCCCGGGCCGGCACCCAGCAGCTGCCGGACATTGATGCCATCAAAAAACTGGGGGCAGACCTGGTGCTGATGACCGCCCAGCCCACCGACTCGGTTGCGCTGGAACTGCAGCAGGCCAACATCGACTTTGTGGTGATTGCCCCGGCCGCCGACCTGGACGGCGTGCGCCGGAACTATGTGGACCTGTTCCGGCTGCTGTACGGCGAGGAGACCGGTGCCTCCATGGCTGAACAGGCTCTGGTGCCCTTCGACCACAAGCTGGGCGAGATCCGCACCTGCCTGGACGAGGCCGCCGGCAGCGAGCCCTCCACCGTCTATCTGGCCGGGGAGCTGCTGCAGATGGCCACCGGCGACAGCTTCGAGGGATATCTGCTCGACTTCCTCGGCACCCGGAGCTGGGGCGCCGACTACACCGGCTACACCTACCCCAAGGAGAAGGAAGTGGAGCTGAACCCCGATGTGATCTTCTACAACGGAATGCTCTCCCGGGAGGCCATTGCCGGTTCGGCCTGCTACAAGACCACCAATGCCGGAAAGACCGGCGCCATCTATGAGATCAGCCCGGAAAATCTGGAACGCCAGAGCCCCGACCTGCTGGACACCCTCTGGACGATGGGCACTCTGCTCTACCCCGAGGCCTTTGTCCACGAGGAGCCGGGCCAGCCCTGGGAGAGCTCCGCGGCCTCGATGGGCTATCTTCCCTCCGGCGAGTCGGAGCCGGACGAGGCACCGGAACAACCGGACGACGCCGCGCCGGAAACCGAGGAGAGTTCCTCTGCCGGATCTGAAGCCTGATTTCCAACCTGCCGCCCTTTGAGCCGGGCGGCAGGTTTTTCTCTCCAACAGCCTGCAAACAAAAAAGTACCCCGCTGCACATCCGAAGCCGTGCAGCGGGGTATTCTGTTTTAATGGAGCAGCTTATTCCTCGTCGTAAAGCCACAGGGCGGCGGTGGGGTTCTCCGGTATGCCGTTGGCCGAGGCCAGGGCATCCAGGAACAGCTTCTGGAAGCCGGCAGGGTCCACAGCGGTGCAGACCTTTGCATTGGGGGTGCGGCCCAGGCGGTTCTCCAGGTCGCAGACGGTCATACCCCGGGTGAGGGGCGAAGCCGTTTCGATGCCCACGAAGCAGTCCACCGTAGTGTACAGCTCCGGCGCCAGCAGGTAGCCCACAGCGGTGGAATCGAACATATTGAGTCCGGTTTCCAGGTCGCCGTCCCGGTAGTGTTCAAACAGCCGGTAGACCATATCGGCGGTGGGGTTGTTCTGCCGGATGGCATCCACCATCGGGCCGGTGATCCGGGCCATGTTGGCCAGTTCCAGCCCGCACATCACAATGGGCAGACCGGAGCGGAACACGATATCCGCCGCCTCGGGGTCCACATAGATGTTGAACTCCGCCACCGGGGTGATATTGCCCCGGAGGAAGGCGCCGCCCATGAGGACGATCTCCTCGATCTTCTCCTTGACTTCGGGGTACTGGACAAAGAGCAGTGCCAGGTTGGTGAGCGGCCCGATGGGCACCAGCGTCACCTTTTCCTCGCTGCGCTCCAGCACCCGGCGCATGGCCTCCACCGCGTGGAGCTTCACCGGACGGGCGGTGACCTCTTCAAAGGCAAAGCCGTCCATGCCCGATTCGCCGTGGGTGTCTCCGCCATCGACCAGTGTCCCGGCCAGCGGCCGGGAGGCACCGGCTGCCACCGGGACCGGGGAATTCCACAGGGTCATCAGGCGCAGAGCATTGTGGGTGGTCTTTTCCACGCTCACATTGCCGGAAACGGTGGTGATGAGCTGCACATCCAACTGGGGGCTGAACATGGCAATGGCTATGGCGGCGGCATCGTCAATGCCGGGATCGGTGTCGATGATGATCTTTCTCATGGATCTCTGGTTCCTCCTTTTTTCAGGCCCGTGCGCCGGGCTTCTTCTGTCTCCTACTATATCAAATCCCCGCCGTCCTCCGCAAGGGATTTTCTCCACCGGATTCCACATATCCACCGGACTGCCGGCATACATTCAAAGCAGAACGATGTTTTCGGAGGAGGGCATTTCTGCCATGAAGGGTATCCCGGAGGACCGCGCCCTGATGCTGGGGCAATACATTGTGGAGCATGGGGCGACGGTGCGCAGCACGGCTGCCGCCTTTGGCTTTTCCAAAAGCCTGGTGCATAAGGATGTCACCGAGCGGCTGGCCCGGCTGAGCCCCGAGCTGTGGCAGAGCGTCCACGCCGTACTGATGAAGAACCGCAGCGAACGGCACCTGCGGGGCGGCGAGGCCACCCGGGAAAAATACAGCCGGCTGCGAAAGAGGATGCGCTGACCTTCTTGTGTTTCGGTGATCGGGCTGGTATAATAGCTGCAGAGCAGCCATGATGCCAATTTTTCTCATTGGCGATCCCACTATGTTCTGGCGCTGCATGGCAGAATGCTCTCGGCGCGCTGCGCCGATCCCCAATATCTGTCACCACAAGGAGGAACTGTTGTATGAAACTGGCATTCATCGGTATGGGCAACATGGCCTATGCCATTCTCAAGGGCGGCTGTGACCGTGGATTCTTCAATCCCGCCGATCTCATCGCCTACGACATCAACACCGCCCGTCTGGAAGAAGTGGCCGCCGAAACCGGCCTTACCCCTGCTGCTTCGGCTGCGGAAGCTGCCCGTCAGGCCGACATGGTCATGCTGGCTGTCAAGCCCAATGTGATCGAGAGCGTTGTGGCCGACATGGGCGATGCCCTCTGCGGCAAGGCCGTCCTGTCCATTGCATCGGGCTGGCCCACCGCTAAGCTGCTGACCGTTCTGCCCGAATCCGCCCGTGCCCTGTTCGTACTGCCCAACACCACCTGCATGGTGGGCGAAGGCATTGCCATCGCCGAAGAGGGCAGCACCTTCACCCAGGAGGAGCAGGACTATGCCCGTGACCTGTTCTCGGCCATCGGCCGCTACCTGGTGGTTTCCCAGAAGATCATGAACGGCACCTCCACCCTCACCGGCTGCGGCCCTGCTTTCCTCTATGTGATCGCAGAGGGTCTGGCTGACGGCGGCGTATACTACGGCGTTCCCCGTCAGATGGCCTATGAGCTGGTAGCCCAGATGATGATCGGCGCCGGCACCATGATGCTGGAGACCAAGATGCACCCCGGCCAGCTCAAGGACAACATCTGCTCGCCCGGCGGCACCACCATCCGCGGTGTCCGTGCCCTGGAAGATGCCGGTGTTCGTTCTGCCATGATCGACGCTGTGGACGCTGCCAGCGCCAACGCATAACCCATCTTTCAGCGAACCGAAAACCCGGCTGCCCCTTCGGAACAGCCGGGTTTTTCTTTGCCGCATCGCCCGAATAAAAAGGCCGGATTTTCCACGAAGGACCGTTCAAATTGTGGAAAACCCGGTTATGCAGAACCCCCCGGCGCTCCGCACAGGAACACCGGGGGGTTTTTCTGCCTCCGGGGAAAATCCGGGGGCTATTTCAGTTCATAGGTCACCCGCACCTCGGCGGTGACGCTCAGGTCCCCCGGCGAGGAGGGGATCCCCTGGACAAAGCTGCCGTCCTCTGCCTGCTGGCGCACCAGTTCTGCCCCACCGTAGGAGTCCTCCTCCACGGCGATCACCTCGCCCAGGGTGCGCCCGGCGGCCTCGGCCATCTTCTGGGCGGACTCCCTGGCATCGGCGGCGGCAAGCTCCAGCGCCTGCTTGTACAGAGCGGCCTCGTCCGCCACACCGTATTCCACGCTGTATATCTCGTTGACGCCGGCATTCACCACCCCGTCGATAGCCTCTCCGGCACGGCCCAGCTCCCGGACCAGCACAGTGATCCGGGTGGACATCTCATAGCCGCCGCCATAGCGTTCACTCAGATTCACCGAGTCGGTGCGGATATCCGCCTCGGCCACTCCCATACCGGTGAGAAACTCCACGGCGGCCTGCACCGCCTCGGCATTCTTCTGCCGTACGGCCTCGGTGGAGCCGCCCTCGGACTCCACCCCCAGGGAGAGCTCCGCCACATCGGCAGCAGCGGTGGCCTTGCCGGCACCGCCGGCGGTCACGCTCTCCGGTGGGGTCTGGGCGGTGGACTGGGCACCGCAGCCGGCCAGGCCCAGCACCAGCAGCCCGGCTGTCAGCATTGCCATAATTTTCCGTTTCATGCCTGTTCCCCCTCCTTATACCAGCTCAAAGACGACCCGGACCCGAGCCTGGATCGCCCGGGTGCCTGCCAGGATCGCCGTATCCTGCTCGACCGCCCCCATAAGCTCTGCTCCACCGCCAGTGTCGGGGTTGTTGCGGTCGCTCTCGGCGGCCACTCCGTCGCTCTCCTCGGTGATGAGGATCGCCTTGCCCAGCTTTTTGCCCGACGCTGCTGCCAGCTGCTCCGCCGACTGGCGGGCGCTTTCCACCGCAGCCCCCAGTGCCTCATTGTAGAGGGCATCGGCATCGGCCATGGTCTGCTGCAAGCTGCCGGTGGAATTGGCTCCGCCGGCAATGGCTGCATCCAGCGCCGCTCCAGCCTCTACCCCCTCCGGCACCTGCACCGAGAATTCCATCCGGTACTCGAAGCCGTCGCGGATCCGGGCCGCATTGGTGTAGGTGTATTGTGCCCGCAGCCATACCGCTTCGGTGGTGATGTTCTCCGTCGGAACACCGGCGCTCTCCAGCGCCTGGCGCACCGTCGCTGCCTGCTCACTTCCGGCAGCCACCGCCGCCGCTGCTGTGGGGCTGGTCACCCGCACCCCGGCGGAGAACTCCGTCTGGTCCGGACGGGCCTCCACCAGACCGGTGCCCTGCACGGTGATGGTATCGGGCAGCGGCTGCTCCCCGGAAAATCCGCACAGGGACAGGCACAGCGCGCCGGCTGCCGCCAACGCCAACAGTCGATGTTTCATAAAAACTCGCTCCTTTCCACTGCCGGGAACTCCCCCGACACTTCACCCTATCAGTGTGGAAAACCGACTGATTTTCTGCACCGGTTGGGAAATTCCGGCTTTTTAATGGATTCCCGCCGAAAGAACTGTCTGCTCCCACAAAAAGAGACTTTCATCTTCACTATATCAAGGCCTTGCTTATACTTCAATACAGAGAATCGATAAAGTTTTCGGGCATAAAAAAAGCCGCCCAACCAGGCGGTTCGATCCCAGGATATGAAAAAAGAGCGGCGGCCTCCAAACAGGATACGGATGGCCCTCGCTCTCTTCCCGAAAAACAGGTCAAAAACAAAAGACACCCATAGCGTAGGCAGTTATGGCTGCCACATAGAAACTTCTGCTCCAGATCAGCAAAATTATATGGGAAATCTACGGCGCACAGGTACACGCCGGCAGTTATGTGCAAGATGTATCATAGCACAGTCCCCTGAGAAAAGCAAGGGGATTTCTGACAATTTTTGTCCTTCAGGGGATTGACAACTGTGTATATCCAGTATATACTGTGTATATAAAAGATACACAGCGAGGTGAGATTATGACGATCCTAATCGACCCGACCTCCACCACCCCTCTGTACGAGCAGATCGTCCAGCAGATCCAGCGGCAGATCCTCAGCGGCACCCTGCCGCAGGGGGAACTGCTGCCCGGTGTGCGGACGCTGGCGGCGGATCTATCGGTGAGCATCATCACCACCCGCCGGGCCTACGAGGAGCTGGAGCGGGACGGATATATCAAAACACTGCCCGGACGGGGCAGCATTGTAAGCATTGAAAACCGGGATCACCTGCTGGAACTGCACCGGCAGGAGATGCAGGGCTGGCTGGAACGGGCTGTTTCGGCAGCCCGGGCAGCAGGGGTATCCCGGCAGGAGCTGCTGGAGCAGATCGGCCGGCTGTACGACCGGGCCGAAGAGGAGGAATGAGGATATGAACGCAATTTCCATGCAGAACTTCAAAAAGGACTATGGTGCCTTTGCCGTGGAAATCCCCCGGCTGGAGCTGCAGCAGGGCTATGTCACCGGGCTGGTAGGCAAAAACGGCTCAGGCAAAACCACCCTGATCCGCTCGGCGCTGGGCATGATCCCCAAAACTGCCGGAGCCATCCAGGTACTGGGCGGCGATCTCTCCGCCGATGCCGCCCTCCGGGAACAGGTGGGCTTTGTGAGCGAGACCCCCTGCTACATCTCCACCCTGACGGTGGAGAATGTGCATGAGATGGTACGCCCCTTCTATCCCCAGTGGGACGAGGCGCTCTACCAGCAGCTGCGGGCGGAGTTTGAACTGCCCGACCGGAAGATCAAGGAGCTTTCCAAGGGGCAGCAGAAGATCCTCTCCTTCCTGATGGCCTTTTGCTGCCGGCCCCGGCTGCTGATCCTGGACGAACCCACCGCCAACCTGGACCCGGCCGTACGGCACCGGCTGCTGGGGTATCTGCGCCGGTATATGGAGGAGGAGGGCAACACGATCCTCTACTCCACCCACATCACCGCCGACCTGGAGGACATCTGCGACTATCTGGTGGGGCTGGACCACGGCGTCCTGGCCTTCCAGGGGGAAAAGGACGAGGTGCTGGATGCATTCCGAGTGGTCCAGGGCCCCAGCGAGCTGCTCACCGCCGAGACCCGGGAGCTGTTCCTGGGGTGGGAGCAGTCGGCCCTGGGCTTTACCGCTCTCACCGACCGACCGGCAGAAGCCGAAGTCCTGCTGGGCCAGGAGGCCCGCTACCGCCGCCCCACCATTGAAGAACTCATCATCTACCGGGGAGGGAATGTACAGTGAAATCGATGAACTACTATCTGCTGCGCCGGGAGTGGCTGCAGTACCGAAGCTTTGGCAAGAGCTGGCTGTTGGTGTGGGCCATCTACCTGGGGCTCTATCTGCTGATGGGGATAAGCGCCTCCTTTGTCATCACCTTTCTGCCCATCATCATGACATACAGCGCCGTCTACACCGTCAAGCAGGCCGGGGAGGCGGTGGGCGCCGGCACCGAGGACTTCCTGCTGCCGGTGCCGCTGCGGCAGGTACTGTGGGCCCGCTACCAGTTTGCCTTTCTGGTGGGGCTGGCCAGCTCTGTCGTGGTGGTCTGCGCCATACTGCTGCGCCAGCTGCTGAACCCTGCTGAAAAGCTCAATCTCCTCTTTACGATCGGCTCGGCCATGGCCTATTCCGCTGTCATCACCGGCGGAAGTATGCCGCTGCTCTACAAGTTCGGCGCCACCCGGGGCCGCTTCACCCTGCTCGTGCTCATGGGGCTGGCGGCCGCTCTGGGCGGTAGTGCCGCCATCGTCGGCATGAGCGCCATCGGCGGAATGCCGAACTCGGCCGGATACGGCATTGCCGCCTGTGCCGCCCTGCTCTGGGCGCTGATGCCCTTCTCGCTCCGGCTCACCGAGCGGTTCTACCGCCAGGGCGGTGTGGACCATGAGCGCCACCCCATTGTGGAAGGATAACCTGCCCCCTCTCTCCCTTCGGCTGCTCCGGCATCCGGAGGGATTTTTATTGGGAGATTGCACAAAATATTTCGCTATACTCTTGTGCAATCTACATAGAACAGAGAACCGTTTGTTCAGGGGTTGACATCATCTACTGAAACAGTATAATTAAGACAGACATGAACGACCCCACCGGCGTTACCCACCGGTGGGATTCCTCCCAAAACATTGGAACCAATATGGCCGCACCGGATCTTTACCCCTCCGGTGCGGTTTTTTCATGGGATAAAAAACGCAGGGGCCCTTGCCCCTGCGCTTTTGTTTTGGAAAAAATCATTCCGCTGCGGAATCGTCCGGCTCGGCAATCACCGCGGACATGAGCAGCTGCTCAAACAGAGCATGGCTGTACGGCTCGTCCAGCGGCAGCACCACACCCAGCTGTCCCAGCTCGATCTCTCCGCTGCCGTCGGTGCAGTAGTAGATGTCCAGCGCACCGGGGTTTTCCGGGGAGAAGTTCTCCTGGAGGGTTTTCTGCACACTGTCAAAGACGGTGTAGCAGAGCTGGTCGGCCGAGTAGAGATGGAATTCCTCCTTCTGTTCGATGGGCGGGCCGGTGAAGATGGCGCTCCCCGGCGCAAAGGACACCGTCATGCCGCCCTTGCCGGTGGTCACCGGGTCCTCGGCACTGAGGGTGAGGTTCCAGCCGGTCAGCTCTGCCATGGCGGCAATCAGCGCCTCGGGGGTCACCTTCCCGGAACCGACAAAGGGATACTCCTGGAAGCTGCCGTTCCCCTCGGCATCGACCGTTCCGATGTAGAGGGCGGGCACCTTGGTCTCCGGCTCCTGGGAGCTCTCCTCCACCTGGGAGGACGACTCCGGCTGCGAACCGGGCTGCTGGGCAGGGGCACAGCCGGTCAGCGCCAGGCCAATGGCCAGCACCCCTGCGGTGAGAAGAGAGATCCAACGCTTCTGTTTCATCCAAAACACCTCCGTTTTCTTCTATTGTAACCCATTGGTTTGAATGGGCACTGTCCGGATTGTAAACTTATTCCTCGCCGGTCAGGTTGTGGTACTCCTCCGGGGTATAAATGATGATGGACATCCGGTTGGGCAGGCAGACCACTGCCTCCATCTCGTTCTTCACATAGCCCATCGATTCACACACCTTGTCCGGGCAGTCCACATCCACCACGCGCACCGCTCCATCGTGGAACTCTGCCTTCCCAGGGAAGCCATAGGGGGCCAGGTCCACGGTGAGGTCGTTGTGGTGTTCCGCCAGAGGCCAGACCTCCAGCACCTGATCGTTGATGGACAGCACTGCATAGTTTTCTTCGGTTGCCCCGGCACCCCGGGAGCGCATCCAGAACCAGCCGCCCAGAAAGACACCGGCCAGGACCAGGATCACCAGCAGGTCACTTTTTTTCATAAATTTCCGTTGTTCGCTCAAATTGGATTCCTCCACCTTTTTTCCTCTATTGGCGGTGCAATCCACCGTCTTGCGGAATATTTTTCTCATTATACCCGAAAGCCCAGCTATTCTGCAACGCATCTTCGGGCGAATTGTGCAAGTCCATCAAATTTCTGTTCACTTTTTGTGAGGAATCCTGCGTTGACCTGCCATACACAGGGCTCCCGTACCGAATCGCTGCGCCCTGCTCGCCGGAACGTTGGGTGACAGATACCGCCGTTCGGGGTATACTCTCTATGAAAGGGGGATCTCCCATGGATCCTGTCAAAACCGGCGCTCTGATCCGGGCGCTGCGCACCCACCTGGGGCTGACCCAGCAAAATCTGGCCGACCGCCTTGCTGTAAGCGACCGCACCATCTCAAAATGGGAGCGTGGTCTGGGCTGCCCGGACATCTCGCTGCTGGCGCCGCTGGCGGCAGTACTGGGCGTCAGCACCGAGGTACTGCTCACCGCCGATCTTGCGGAAAATCCCCCACAGGGAGGGAATATGAAACACACAGTCTTTTACATCTGTCCGGTGTGCGGCAACCTGGTCTTTTCCGCCTCACCGGCCGGGGTGCAGTGCTGCGGACGCGCCCTGGAGCCCCAGCGGCCCCAAAAGGCGGACGAAACCCAGCGCCTGCACACCGACCCGGTGGAAGATGAATGGTACATCACCACCAGCCACCCCATGACCAAGGCCGAGCACATCGCCTTTGCCGCCCTGCTCTCCGGCGGGAGTCTAAAGGTGTGGCGGCAGTACCCCGAATGGGATTTCCAGCTGCGCCTGCCCCGCCGGGAACACGGCCTGCTGGTCTGGTACAGCACCCGGGATGGGCTGCTCTACCAGCTCATCTGACCAGCCCCCTGTCCTGCCTGAGGACAGGGGGATTTTTTATATCAGTGCTGCGGCAAAGCAGCGAGCCGCACCGTCCGGGTGGCAACCCCCTGCTGGAAGGCACGGTCGTGCTCCACCAGGACCATGGTGGGAGAAAACGCCCGGATCAGCTCCTCGATCTGCAGCCGGGTGTAGAGGTCGATGTAGTTGAGCGGCTCGTCCCAGAGGTAGAGGTGTGCCCGCTGACACAGGCTGCGGGCCAGCAGCACCTTTTTCTTCTGCCCGGCGGAGAAATCCTCCATCCGCTTTTCAAACTGGAGCCGGGAAAAGTCCATCTTGCGCAGAATCGCCTTGAACAGAGTCTCCTCGATGCCGCTCTCCGCCGCAAAGTCCTCCAGCGTCCCCTGCAGGCCGGAGGGATCCTGGGGCACATAGGAGATCACCAGCCCCGACCCCAGGGACAGGGTGCCGCAGTGCTCCACCGGCTGCCCGGTCAGCAGCCGCAGCAGGCTGGATTTGCCCGAACCGTTGCGCCCGTCCAGCAAAATGCGTTCCCCCTGCTGCACTGCCAGGGTGACCGGGGCGCAGACCGCCGTTCCGCCGTAGGCCGGCGCCACCCCGGACAGGGTGAGCAGGGTCTCGGAAAAGTAGGGGAGCGGGTGGATCTTCAGCTCCTCGGCCCATTCCCGGTTCCGGAGCAGGGCGGATTTTTCTTCGATGGCCCGCTGCTGCCGGTTCTCCAGGTTCTTGGCCCGCTGCATCATCTTGGCGGCCTTGTGGCCGATGTAGCCCTTATCCGCCTTGGCCCCACCGGTGCGGGCGCCGTTCTTGCTCTTTTCCACTGCGTCCGACCAGCGCTTGGTCTGCCGGGCGGCCTGCTCCATCTCGGCAATGGACTTCCGGAGCCTGGCGTCCTGGGCAAGTTCAAACTCCTGCTGACGGCAGAAGTTTTCGTACCAACTGGAGAAGTTTCCGCTCTGCACCTCGATGTCCGCCCGGTTGATGGAGAGGATATGGTCCACGCAGACATCCAGAAAACTACGGTCGTGGGA
>CAKWRB010000029.1:1713-10775 GCA_934845495.1 uncultured bacterium | reverse complement strand
GGGCTGATCGGGGCAGGGGCAGCCGGGATCCGGGAGAAGCTGGTGCAGCAGGTGATGCAGTCCAGCAGCATTTCGGCCCGGAAGGTGAACCCGGCGGCCGCCAACGAGCAGCAGCGCCGGGACTTTATGGCGGCGTATGGCTGGGAGGTGCAGGAGGAACCGCTGGAGATCCGGGAGGTGCTGATCCCCGGCCAGTTTGACGAGGCCTACGAAAAGTACAACTACATCCAGAAGCAGCAGGGCTTCGACCTGAGCCGCTATCGGGGCAAGGTGTGCCGCCGGTATGTCTACGCGCTGCCGGGGTATCCGGGCGGAGCGGAGGAGGTGCGCATCACGCTGCTGGTCTACAAGGACCGGGTGATCGGCGGAGACATCAGTTCCCCGTCGGCCGACGGGTTCATGCACGGGTTCGATGCCTCCTCCTCGGTGTGGCTGGGGCTGGAGCAGCTGGCCTGATCTCTGCTCTTGAGAAAATGGACGGGGTGTGGTATCCTTGAAGCAGCAAATCAAAGGAGGGGAACCCCATGGCAAAGATGCGTCTGGACCGGCTGCTGGCAGGTCAGGGCACCCAGACCCGCAAGGAGGTCCGGGAGCTGATCCGCAAAGGCCGGGTGACGGTGAACGGACAGCCGGAAAAATCGGCAGACCGGCAGGTGGAGCTGCAGACCGACCAAATCGAGGTGGACGGTGTGCCGCTGCAGGTGCGGGAGCATCTCTATCTCATGCTCCACAAGCCCCAGGGGGTGGTATCTGCTACCGAGGACCGGCATCAGCCCACCGTGGTGGATCTGGTGCCGCCCGAGCTGCGCCGCAAAAACCTCTTCCCGGCCGGGCGGCTGGATAAGGACACCGAGGGCTTTGTGCTCATCACCGACGATGGCGCCTTTGCCCACCGCATCCTGGCCCCGAAAAACAAGCTGCCCAAGCGGTATACAGCGGTGCTGGACCATCCACTGGACCCGGCTGTGATCGGGGAGTTTGAACAGGGCGTGGACATCGGCGGCGGAGATCACACCCTGCCGGCAGAGCTCACCATCCTGGAAAATGGGGCGAACCCCCGTGTTTCGGTGATCATCTGCGAGGGAATGTACCATCAGATCAAGCGGATGTTCGAGCGCTTCGGCTATCAGGTCATCTACCTCAAGCGGGAGCAGATCGGCGGTTTGCCGCTGGATCCGGCCCTGCCCAAGGGCGCCTGCCGGGAGCTGACCGAGGAGGAACTTCTCCGCCTGGAGGGAAAGAAAGGGGAGAATGCGCAGTGAGTGGATGGAAGAATCTGTTCCGGCAGTTTGGCTGGAGCATCTCAGTGCTTGCCGGAACGCTGAGCATGGCCGTGGGCATCTTTACAGCAGGGGCAGCCGGCCGCCTTCGTCTGTGGAAGGTGAGCCGTCTGGTGCTGTTGCCGCCGGTGCTGTGGACCGCCAGCGGTTTTCTGGGGGTCTGCCGGGCAACCCGTCGGCTGGACCGTGCCCGATAACTTCTGGATACCGGGGCCTTTGCCCCACTATAAAAAGGACTCCCCCTTCGATCGGAAGGAGGAGTCCTTTTGGCTTATATCCGGATTCAGCGCAGGGCAGGGCGGAGTGCCGGAGCATGGTCCAGTGAGCGATCCACCTTGGAGCGCACCGGTGTGAACACCACATAAGTGGTCAATTCGGTGGCAAAGAGGGCCAGCCACACACCGGTCTCTCCCCAGAGCGCTGAGAAGATGAGCAGCGAGGCGGAGATGAGCACAACGCCCCGCAGCACAGCGATCACCGAGGTGTAGCGCACCTTTTCCAGTGACTGGAAGGTATACATCATCACCGTATTGAGCCCGGTGAAGGGAAAGGCCAGAAAGTAGAGCCGCAGGGCCCGGACCCCCATGGGGACCAGTCCCGGTTCCACAAAGACCGGCATGATGATTCCGGCACACAGCACCAGGATCAGATAGATCACGGTGGAGAAGCCGGCAGCTGCTGTCATGGCGCAGCGGTTGGCAGCCCGGACCCGATCGTATCGCCCGGCGCCATAGCTGGTGCTGAGAATGGGCTGGGCGGCCTGGGCCATACCGTTAAAGACACCCTTGCCCACATAGGCGATGTTGGAAAGCACCGAGAAGATGGCCACCGCAGCCTCTCCGCTGACCCGGAGCAGGGCGATGTTGAAGAGCAGGACGATGAGCCCGGCAGAGATCTCCAGAATGCTGGAGCCGATGCCGTTTTTCAGCACCCGGATGCAGGCGGCCGGGTCCAGGAAGCTGCGGGTGAAGTGCAGGTGGTTCTGGCGCAGGGCAAAGTGCAGCAAGTAGAGCAGCACGGCTACGCAGTGGCCCAGAATGGTGGCCAGACCAGCCCCGAACATTCCCATGCCCAGCTTCATGGTAAAGACATAGTCCAGCACGATGTTGCAGATGTTGCCGGTGGTGCCGGCGATCATCACCAACCGGGGATTACCGTCCGCCCGGATGATGACACCCAGTGCGCCGGAGAAGATATAGGCAAAGGCGAGCAGGTTGATGGGCCGCATATAGTCCACCACTTCGGTGAGGATGCGGTCGGTGGCGCCGAAGATCCGGGCCAGCGGCACGATGAATACCGAGGTGAGTATCGTCATGGTCAATCCCACCACCGCCAGCAGTGCCATCGACTGGGTGAATACCCGGTCGGTCTGGTGGGTTTCCCCCTGTCCGGTGAGGATGGAGGCAGTGGTGGCAGTACCCACACCCACCATCAGGCTGAAGGCGGAGAAGAGGGTGAACACCGGCAGGGCCACATTCAGGGCGGCCAGGCCGTCGCTGCCCACAGCAGCCCCCACAAAGAATACATCGGCCATGCAATAGAAGGAGTGGGCGATCTGCCCGATGAGGGTGGGGAGCAGGTAGCGGAAGTAGTCGCTCCAAACCTCCCGGCGCACCGCCGGATCGATGGACGCTGAAGCACTCATGGAAAACAGGACCTCTCTTTTTTTAAATCATTTCTCTTATTCTTGGGCGGGGAGCAGGTGAGCACCTGTTTTTCCCGCCCACGAGATTCTACCACGGTACGGGGGAAAAAGATAGAGGGATACCGGACGAAAAAAACCGACGAAACACCGCCATTTTTGCCGGACTGCACAACGAATTGGAAAATGCAGGGAGGAAAAAACAGAGCGTCAAATTGCACAAAACATTCCGATGATTCCACCGTATTGGAAAAATTTCTCTGCAATAATATCTAAAAAATCCTGCACTGTATAGTAGAATCTGTCAGAACAACTGGGCTGAAATTTGGAATGACGGGATTTGAACATCGATGCAAAAATCGGGAAAATCGGGAAACAAAATAGGCAATCTGCCAGAAACTTAGCAAAAAATAGACAAAAACTTGCAACTTTTATCGTGATTTCTATTGCAAAACAGGTGGGTTTTATGTACAATAGGGTGTGTATTGGCTATACTGACGAAAGTTTGCACTGAAATCATAGCGAAGAGGGGTAAAGAATTATGTCTAACCGGTTGTTCCAGGGCATTATCCACCAGATGCGGGATTCCATCGACCGTGTGATCGGCGTTGTGGATGATACCGCAACGGTGATTGCCTGCAGCGATCTCACCCGCATTGGTGAAACCAGTGAGTATCTCATGCTGGATATGGGCGAAAACCAGGACCAGTTTGTTCGGGACGGATATACCTACAAGCCGTTCGGCTCCCAGTCCAAGCCGGAATTCGCAGTCTTTGTGGAGGGCTCGGACGAGATGGCCTCCCGGTACGGCGGGATCCTGGCAGTGGCACTGTCCGGCATCAAGCAGTATTATGATGAAAAGTACGACCGCAATAACTTCATCAAGAATGTGATCCTGGATAACATCCTGCCCGGTGATATCTATGTCAAGGCCCGGGAGATGCACTTCAACTCGGATGTGAGCCGTGTCGTTCTGCTGGTGCGGATCGTCTCCGCCAACGACATCTCCGCCTTCGATGTGATCCAGAACCTGTTCCCCAACAAGCAGAAGGACTTTGTCTTCAATATCAGCGAGAGCGACATCGTGCTGGTCAAGGAGATCAAGGCCGGGATCGATTCCAAGGACCTGGAAAAGCTGGCCCGCTCCATCGTGGATACCCTGGGCGGCGAGTTCTACACCAAGGTCGTAGTGGGTATCGGTACCACTGTTGTGGGCGTCAAGGATCTGGCCAAGAGCTTCAAGGAGGCACAGGTGGCACTGGAAGTGGGCAAGGTGTTCGACACCGAGAAGTCCATCGTCAGCTACGACAACCTGGGCATTGCCCGGCTGATCTACCAGCTGCCCACCACCCTGTGTGAGATGTTCCTCAAGGAAGTGTTCAAGAAGGGCTCCATCGAGAGCCTGGACCAGGAGACTCTGTTCACCATCCAGAAGTTCTTTGAAAACAACCTGAATGTGTCCGAAACCTCCAGAAAGCTGTTTGTACACCGCAACACCCTGGTATACCGGCTGGAGAAGATCAAGAAGCTCACCGGCCTGGATCTGCGTGAGTTCGACGACGCCATCACCTTCAAGGTGGCGCTGATGGTCAAGAAGTACCTGACAGCCAACCCCGTCAAGTACTGATCCCGCAGGGATCCGGTACCGGACGGTTTTTCAAACGACCGTACATTCCAAATGAGTCATTGTCTGCAAGGCGGTAGTTGAGTGTGATTAAACTGACAAATGTATCCAAGCGGTACCCCTCCGGAAATCTGGCACTCGATAATGTGAGTTTGGATATCGACAAGGGTGAATTCGTGTTCATCGTGGGCTCTTCCGGAGCCGGCAAGAGCACACTGATGCACCTGCTGCTTCGGGAGGAAACCCCCACATCCGGCCGCGTGATCGTCAACGGACGGAACGTCGGGGAGATGAAGCGGCGCGATATCCCCTATTTCCGGCGGTCGCTTGGCGTGGTGTTTCAGGATTTCCGCCTGATCCCCACCATGAATGTGTATGACAATGTGGCCTTTGCCCTGCGTGCAACCAATGTTTCCAACAAGGATATCCGGCAGCGTGTGCCCTATATCCTCAACCTGGTGGGGCTGCAGGGGAAAGCCCGCAGTATGCCGGAGCAGATCTCCGGCGGCGAGCAGCAGCGCGTGGCTCTGGCCCGGGCACTGGTGAACAATCCGGACCTGATCCTGGCGGATGAGCCCACCGGAAACATCGACCCGGAGCTTTCGTACGAGATCGTGGAGCTGCTCACCGAAATCAACAAAGTGGGCACTACCATTGTGATGGTCACCCATGAGCACGACCTGGTGGCACAGTTCGACCACCGGATCATCCGGCTCGAAAAAGGCCGCCTGGTGGCGGATACCGGCAAAATAGGAGGTCACAATGGGAGGAAGTAGCATCGGGTACCTTCTGCGGGAAGGCGCCCGGAATATCTATGCAAACAAACAGATGTCGGTGGCGGCCATCGGTGTACTGGTGGCGTGTATGCTGCTGATCGGTGCCTCCATTGTGTTCAGCTTCAATGCCAACAGCTTTGTGGGCTATGTGGAAGCGCAGAACGAGGTGGTGGTGTTCCTCAAGGACAACCTGGAGGACGACCGCATTGCCGAAATCGAGCAGCAGCTAAAATCCACCGAAAATGTATCGGCTGTCCGTTTCATCAGCAAGGAAGAGGGATTGGACAGCTGGGTGGAGTCGATGAGCGGTGTGGCCTCCGACAGCGAGGAGCTGTTTGCTCCGCTGTATGAGGACAACATCATGCCCGACTCCTTCAGTGTGACCATTCAGGATCTCTCCCAGCTTGGCAGCACGGTGGATAAGCTGTCCGGCTATGCCGATGTGGACTATGTCCGGGCGCCGGAGCAGGTGGCCCAGACCATCACCATCATCAAGCACGCGGTCAATCTGGGCGGCGCAGCCATTGTGCTGCTGCTCATCGGTGTGGCCTCGATGATCATTGCCAACACCATCAAGATCACCGTGTTCAACCGCCGCAAAGAGATCAATATCATGAAGTATGTGGGTGCGACCGATATGTTCATCCGCCTGCCCTTCATCGTGGAGGGGCTCCTGCTGGGGCTGCTCTCCGCTTCGATGGCCTTCCTGCTGATCTGGGGGCTTTACTCGCTGCTGGTACACTGGCTGGCAGGCGAGGGTGTGGGCTGGCTGACCTTTGTCACCGAGAACCTGGTGCCCTTTGGCACGATGGCAATGCCGCTGATGGGCTGCTTCCTGTTTGTAGGTGTGACCATCGGCACCCTGGGCAGCATGATCTTTGTTCGCAAATATCTGAAAGTATAACCGAAGCCCCGCCGGGGCAGGAAAAGAGGCGATCCCCATGAAATTTTCCCACCGGAAGTTGACTGCACTGCTGCTGGCAGCCTGTCTGATCACAGGCGGGATTGGCAGCCGGTCGCAGGAACTGTGGCAGGTGAGCTATGCCGACACCACCGTCAGCTCGGATGACCAGGCACAGATCGACGACCTGAACGACCAGTACAAGGAACTGGAAGAGCAGCAGAAGGAGATCCAGTCGCAGATCAACGCAGCCAAAAATGAAAAGGACAAGTATCTGGCAGAGAAGAACCAGCTCAACGGCCAGATCGACAACACCCAGGCACAGATCAATGTGCTGACCAATAAGATCGGCCTGCTGGATACCATGATTGCAGAAAACAATGCGAGCATCGCCGACCTGGAGGAGGAGATCGACCAGGACTATGCGATCTTCCGGCAGCGGGCCCGCGCCTCCTATATGTCCGGGGACAGCAGCACCATCAGTCTGCTGCTGGGTGCCGACAGCTTTTCCGATTTCCTGATGAAGGCGGACATCACCGCACGGGTGGCGGAAAACGACCGGGCGATCATCACCGGGCTGGAGGAAAACATCAGCGAGCTGCAGAAGCTCCAGGAGCAGAACGAGGCCAACAAGGCCGACCTCAATGCCTCCAAGGGCACACTGGACGAGAAGAAGCAGCAGCTCAACGGCCAGGTGAATCAGATCCAGGGCCAGATCGAAGATATTGCAGCCCTGCAGAAGCAGTACGAAGCCAACAAGGCCGCCATCGATAAGATGATGGCCCAGGTGCAGAGCGAGATCAACGACATCTATGCCTCCTACGAGTCCAAGGGCGAGTACACCGGCGGCGTGATGACCTGGCCGGTGCCGGGCTACACCGGGATTACCAGCTACTACGGCTGGCGCTTTAACAACACCGACTTCCATACCGGCATCGATATCTCCGGCGCCAATATCTATGGTAAGAATATCGTGGCAGCAGCCGACGGCATCGTGATCAAGGCCCAGCAGACCTATGTCCAGGGCGTGGGTTACGGACGCTATCTGCTCATCGACCATGGCGGCAACATCTCCACCCTCTACGGACACACCAGCCAGCTGCTGGTATCCGAAGGTGACCATGTCAGCCGCGGACAGGCCATTGCCAAGGTGGGTTCCACCGGCTGGAGCACCGGCCCGCACTTGCACTTTGAGGTGCGTGAAAACGGCACGGCTGTCAATCCGCTCAGCGGCTACCTCAAGCCCTGATCCGGCAAGCAATCCAGAACAGGCTGCAGCTTTCCACCGAAGGCGGCAGCCTGTTTTTTGTCGGGTGCGGCCGGGCGTTCACAGAATTTTTACCTTCCCTGCACAGTTTCTGTCCCCCAGGGCGGGGAATCTGTGCTATACTATATCGGAAGACCACTGCCGTTTTAGGCGGCAGGAACAGAGGCAGGAGCTGAATCAATGAACAGAAAAATTTCACTGGGCGTCACTATTGCGCTGATGTCCCTGGCTGCAGCAGTGGCCATTGTCATTACAGCAGGCTATTCCATGTTCGACTTCAACAGCCGGATGCAGAGCCTGCGGGAAAGCGAAGTTATGTACAGCAAACTCAACGAGATCGACGGCTATGTCCGCCAGAGCTTTTATGGGGATATTGATGAGGAACAGCTGATGAACGCGGTGGCCCGCGGCTATGTCAGCGGACTGAACGACAAGTACGCCCGGTATATGACACCGGAGGAGTACAAGGCCCAGATGGATGCCTACGAGAGCCAGAAGGCCTCCATCGGCATCAGCGTCGTGATGGACCCCAGCGGCTATATGAAGGTCATCGAAGTCTTTGCCGATTCCCCGGCAGAGGAGGCCGGCATCGAGGTGGGAGATCTCATCGTCGAAGTGGACGGCACCGTAGTGAATGCGGAAAGCTATCCGAAGCTGAGTACCTCCATGGGCGGCGAGGAGGGTTCCACCCTGGATCTGGTGGTCCGTCGGGACAGCCAGGACGATGAGGTGGAGATTGTCCGCCGCAATGTGGAAGTTCCCATGGTCACCTGGAAGCAGTATGGCGATGTGGGTTATGTCAAGATCAAGGAGTTCCACAACAACACCCCGGCCCAGTTCAATGCTGCCATCAAGCAGCTGACATCGGGCGGGATCAAGGCGCTGATCTTCGATGTCCGGGGCAATCCCGGCGGCACCATCGATTCGGTGGTGGATATGCTGGATACCCTGCTGCCGGAGGGCAACCTGGTTTCGGCCACCTACCATGATGGCCATACCGAGGTACTGGGCACCAGCGATGCCGAGGAGGTAAACCTTCCGATGGTGGTGCTCACCAACGAAAGCACCGCCAGTGCAGCCGAGCTGTTTGCCCAGGCCATCAAGGACTACAACAAGGGCCGTACCGTCGGTACCCAGACCTATGGCAAGGGTGTGATGCAGACGATCTACCCCCTCAGCGACGGCGGCGCCCTGAGCATCACCGTGGCCAAATACAACCCCCCCAAGAGCGAAAACTTTGACGGGGTGGGGGTCAAGCCGGATTACGCAGTGCAGCTCACCGCCGAACAGCAGCGCAACCTCTATGAGCTGGACGAACAGACCGATCCCCAGCTGCGCAAGGCGCTGGAGCTGGCAGAGGCTGTGATCAAGACAGGCGGATTTGACGGACTCAGCGAGATCCCGGAGGGCGATCCGGAAGCTGAAAACACCTCGGAGGAGGCTTCGTCTGAAGATACCTCGTCAGCGGAGAAGGACTCGGAGTCCTCATCGGAGGAATCCTCATCGGAGGAATCCTCTTCTGAGGAGTCGTCCTCGGAGGAGAGCTCTTCCCAAGCCGATGCATCATAGCCT
>CAKWRB010000029.1:0-1703 GCA_934845495.1 uncultured bacterium | reverse complement strand
ATAGCCTTTTTGCATCGATTTGCAGCGGTTTTACAGGCGGCAGAACCGGAGATCCACCGGCTCTGCCGCCTGTTTTGCGGGAAAATCGGCAGGAGGGGGATTTCGACCTGATTCGCACTTGACACGATGAAATGATTTTACTATAATACTGATATTATGCGCTGCAGGACGCACATTTGTTTGACTGAACTGCACCAGAAAGGGTGATTATTTTGGATAAGATTTTGATGACCCAGGAGGGGTTTGACAAGCTCCAGGAGGAACTGCATCATCTGCGTACCGTTGGTCGCGCGGAAGTATCCGAGAAGATCCGTGTGGCTCGTGGATTCGGTGACCTGTCTGAGAACAGCGAGTATGATGAGGCCAAGAACGATCAGGCCGTGATGGAAGCCCGCATTGCACAGCTGGAGGAACAGCTCAAGCATGTGGAGATCATCGACCACGATGACATCACCACCGATACTGTATCGGTCGGCTCCCGCGTGAAGATCCTGGATGTGGAGTACGGCGATGAGATGACCTATCGCATCGTATCCTCCCTGGAATCGGGCGGTGAGGGCGAGACCATCACCGACGAATCGCCGGTTGGCCGGGCACTGCTGGGCCACAAGGTGGGCGAAATGGTGGATGTCCAGGCTCCGGCTGGCACCGTCAGCTTCAAGATCCTGGAGATTTCCCGGTAAAGAACCAAGTGTTGACAGATGCGGACAGAAATGTCCGCATTTTGTGTTACTATGGGAAAAAGTCGGTGTTCCATGCTGGACAAACGGCTAAAACATGATAAAATGAAAAGGTAATGTTTATTAAAATACAGGGAGTGTAAAATAGATGAGTGAACGGAACAATACCCCCGTACAGGAGGAAATCCAGACCGGCGAGAGCCTTTCGGACCTGCTCCGCATCCGTCGGAACAAGCTCGATGAGCTGATGGAATCGGGCCAGAACCCCTATGAGATCACCCGCTTTGATGTGGATGCCCACGCCAAGGAAATCGTTGATGGCTTCGATGCCGGCTTTGAGGGCCGCCATGTTTCCATCGCCGGCCGCATCATGAGCTGGCGCGATATGGGCAAGGCCAACTTCATCGACCTGCAGGACGGCAGCGGCCGCATCCAGGTCTATGTCAAGATCAACGAGATCGGCGAGGAGGCCTTCCGCCAGTTCGGCAAGTGGGATCTGGGCGACATCGTCGGTGTAGAAGGCGAAGTATTCCGTACCCGCCGGGGCGAGATCTCGGTGAAGGCGGAAAAGATCACCCTGCTCTCCAAGAGCCTGCGTCCGCTGCCCGAGAAGTGGCACGGCCTCAAGGATACCGATGCCCGGTACCGCCAGCGCTATCTGGACCTCATGGTGAACCCTGATGTGAAGAAGACCTTCATCATCCGCTCCAAGTTCATCAAGTATATGCGCAATTACCTGGACGATATGGGCTACATCGAGGTGGAGACCCCGGTGCTGAACACCATTGCCGGCGGCGCTGCAGCCCGTCCGTTCATCACCCATCACAATACACTCGACCTGGATATGTATATGCGCATCGCCACCGAGCTGCCCCTGAAGCGGCTGGTAGTTGGCGGCATGGAGCGCGTCTATGAGATCGGCCGTATCTTCCGCAACGAGGGTATGGACCCCAAGCACAACCCCGAGTTCACCACCGTGGAGCTCTATCAGGCCTATGCCGACTTCCACGATATGATGGACAT
>CAKWRB010000028.1:5975-10817 GCA_934845495.1 uncultured bacterium | reverse complement strand
TTTGCCGGAAAGCGGCAGCTATTTACAGATAGAAGCAGTTTTCGTGACGCTGGCTGGCATGCATCTTGAGGAAACCGCTCACAACCTCCGAAACCGGAGCAGGCAGGGTTCGTGCGCTTTCTGGGCAGACAACGGTGCATCGCATGCACTGGATGCAGCGGTTGGCATCGGTGGTGTTGGGGGCACCGGCAGGAATGGCACCTGCAGGACATTCGGCTGCACAGATGCCGCACTGGGTGCAGGCGTCGGAGGCAACAGGAGTCCACTTGGGGGCGGCATCGCCCTTGTTGGCTTCCCCGTGTGTGATTACCTCAAAGGGGCGGTTGCCCGGCACTGGCGGAACAGAGTCATCGCCGCGCTCCAGCTTGTCCAGGACCTGCTTGGCAAAGGCAGAAAGCTCAGCCAGGTCCTGGGCGTCGGGGCGACCGGTGCCCACGGAGCGGGCCATCGAATGTTCAGCCACCGGGGCTGCGCAGGCGATTACACGGAATCCGCAGTCGATGGCTGCGTCACTCAGCTCTGCCAGGGCATCGTCGAAGTCGCGGTTGCCGAATACTGATACAACCACCGACCGAGCCCTGCCACCCTGGAAATTCCGGAGCTGCTCCAGGGCAAAGGCGGGGATCCGCCCACCAAATACCGGCATCGCGATGAGTACAACATCTTCAGAGGAAAAGGAACGGGGAGCGACCGGATGGAGCAGGTCAATGATCTCTGTTGAACCGGAAAGAGCGGTGGACAGATGGCCGGCAACTCTGGCTGTGCCGCCAGTGGGGCTGAAACAGAGGGTGGTGAGTTTGTTGAGCATGAAGATTCCTCCCAGGCAAAGTTTTAATGTAAGTCTATTTATTACATCTATTGAGGAGTATAGCATCTGAATGATGTAAAGTCAATAGTTACATCAAGTGGTTTACAAATTTTCTGGAAGATGGTATCTTGTATGCAGAGGTGAAGCATCATGCGCATCAGTACAAAATGTTCCATCGCCCTGCACTGCCTGATCTGCATTGCGGTGTTCGAGGGGCGGAGGCTAACCAGCACTGTATTAGCAGCCAGCACTGGCAGCAATCCGGTGGTGATCCGCAACCTGTTCAGTGCCCTGCAGAAGGCAGGAATCCTGTCGGTGACCAGGGGCACCGGCGGTGTTGTGCTGCTCCGGCGCCCGGAGGAAATCACCGTCTGGGATGTGTATGCGGCGCTGGAGCCGGATGAGCCTCAGGAGCTGCTGGGGATCCATCCGCACCCCTCAGTTCTCTGCCCGGTGGGCAGCCGGATCCAGTCGGTGCTGCAGGAACCCTATGGGGAGATTTTTGACGCCATGCGGGATAAAATGCAGCAGATTACCCTGCAGGATCTGCTGAAACGCTGGAACGATCAGGTGCAGGACTTCCAACCGCCGGAGTTTTGAGCCGGAAATAGAAAAAAGACCCTCCCACTCGGGAGGGCCTTTTTTTCATTTGGGTCAGAGCAATCAGCCATTGATCTTATCGGGGTCCTCAGTCTCGTCGTCCGAGCAGGGCTCTTCCTCGGTAGCAGCAGTCTCGTCAGCGTCGTCAGCGACATCTTCGCTGTCGGATTCGTCAGCTTCGTCTGTTTCATCTGCTTCTTCGGTCAGAGCAGCGGCATCCAGGGCAGCGGCAGCTTCGGCAGCAGCCTTGGCCTCGTCCTCCTCGGCCTGGAGACGTTCAGCCTCTGCAATCATCTGGCGGTACTGGCGGTCGTCTTCGTCCCGCTTGCGCATATCCCGGCGCAGCTTCCAGACCAGGTAGATCGCCAGCAGGATGGCGATCACCAGCAGGCCGGGCTCGGCGATGAGGTGATCCCGCTGGAACAGCGGCAGGGACTGCTGATAGCGCTCATACTCGGTGCGCAGCAGGGTGGCAGCCGGGCTGGCAAAAGCGGTGGATGCGGACAGTGCAGCAGCGGAAGCAAACGCCAGTGCACCAGTCAGAAATTTCGGCATGACAATTCCTCCAAAAGGCAAAAAGTTTCGTAATATAAAATATATTAGCATGGTTTTCCGGTTTTGTCACTTGTTTTGGGAAAAGTACCCCCATTCTGTCCGGGAAAGTGCCCATTCTTCCCCCTGTTCAAGGCCGGCTGCGATGGTGTATAATGGGGGCGGAATGACTACAATCTCCCGGGGACACCGTTCCCCGGAACAGGAGCGTGAAAATATGAAACTGATCTCATGGAATGTAAACGGCATCCGGGCCTGCCTGGAGAAGGGTTTTCTGGACTTTTTCCAGCAGGAGGACGCAGACTTTTTCTGCATCCAGGAGACCAAGATGCAGCCCGGACAGGCGGAGGTGAATACCCCCGGCTATCACCAGTACTGGAACAGTGCCGAGCGCAAGGGCTATTCGGGCACCGCGATCTTTGCCAAAGAGGAGCCGCTGTCGGTACAGTACGGCCTGGGCATCGAGGAGCATGACAAGGAGGGCCGAGTGATCACTCTGGAGTATCCGGAGTTTTACCTGGTGACTGTCTACACCCCAAACTCCCAGGCAGAGCTGGCCCGGCTGAGCTACCGCTGTCAGTGGGAGGACGCCTTCCGGGAGTACCTGGGGCAGCTCAAGGCCCGGAAACCGGTTCTCGTCTGCGGGGATCTCAATGTGGCGCACCGGGAAATCGACCTCAAAAACCCCAAGACCAATACCAAGAACGCCGGCTTCACCCCGGAGGAGCGCCAGAAGATGACCGAGCTGCTGGACAGCGGCTTTGTGGACAGCTTCCGCCATCTCTATCCCGATGCCGAGGGCATTTACAGCTGGTGGAGCTATCGCTTCAAGGCCCGGGAGAAGAATGCCGGCTGGCGCATCGACTACTTCCTGGTGTCCGAGGAGGCCAGTGAGAAGATCACCGGCGCCAAAATTTACACCGAGGTGTTCGGCAGTGACCACTGCCCGGTGGGACTGGAGATCGAT
The DNA here is from genome assembly GCA_934845495.1 of uncultured bacterium. Taxonomy (GTDB): domain Bacteria; phylum Bacillota; class Clostridia; order Oscillospirales; family Ruminococcaceae; genus Avimicrobium. Next base: position 7,890 of record CAKWRB010000028.1, on the reverse strand, counting down.
CTGTGATGGAGCAGTATAATACGGAACGCCTGCGGCTGCGGCCGCTGGGCGGAGAGGATACCGACGAGGTCTGGAAGCTGGTGTCGGACGAGGCCATCGGCGGCCAGCTCCACTGTGGAGTGCAGCGCACTCGGGAGGAGGCGGCCCAGCTGGTGCAGAGCTACCTGGACGACGCGGACCGACTGCCCTTTGCAGTACTGGAAGGGGAGAGTGGTGCCTTTGCCGGGGTATTGATCTTGAGCCGCTATGAAGAGGCGGCCTGTGAGGATACAGTCTATCTGGGGCGGCCGTTCTGGAACCGGGGCTATGCCCGGGAGCTGATCCGAGCCTCCTTTTCCCTGGCGGCAGACCTGCTGGGGGCACGGGAGATAGTCAACTATGTAAAGCTGGACAACACCCCCTCGGTGCGGGTACAGGAGAGCCTGGGCTTCCGACTGGACCATGTGGAATACTATGACAACTGTCCCAGCGGACTGGGCATCTTCCGGCGCCCTCTGACCGCCGCCGAGGTGATCCACCCCGGGCGGTGGCGGCACTTCAAGGGCGGTGAGTATCGGGTGCTGAGCCTGGCCCGGCACAGCGAGACCGGCGAGGACTATGTGGTGTACCAGGCGCTCTACGGCGAGCGGGGGTACTGGGTGCGTCCGGCCTCCATGTGGCTGGAAACTGTCTGCCGGGACGGCAGGACCCAGCCCCGGTTTGTCTGGGCCGGCGAGAAGTAGACCGCTTGCGTTCGAGGAATTTTTGCGGTATACTGGCCTTGTTAATTCTGTAACGATTCGGGCGGAGGAATGGAATCATGGACATCTTTATCTGTATCGGCAGTTCCTGCCATCTCAAGGGATCCCGGTCGGTGATCGAAAAAATGGAGGAACGCATCCATCGGGAGCAGCTGGAGGATCGGGTGAACATCCGGGGCTCCTTCTGCATGGGGCACTGCACCGACGGTGTCTGTGTCCGGGTGGGGGAAAAGACCATCTCCGGTGTGAATGTTGAGAACTTCGATGAAAAATTTGAGACCGAGATACTGGGAGAGCTGAGAGATGAGTGAACTGCTGCTCCTCAAGAAAGAGGATTGTAAAAGCTGCTACAAATGCATCCGGGAATGTGCCCTGAAGTCCATCCGCTTTTCGGAAAACCGGGCGCAAATCGTCGAGCGGGAGTGCGTCTACTGCGGGCACTGCTATGTCACCTGTCCGCAGAGTGCCAAGGAGATCCGCCGGGATACCGACAAGGCAAAGGCCCTGATCGCCTTCGGTCGGCCGGTGATCGTCAGTCTGGCCCCCTCCTTCATCGCTGATTTTGGCGTGGGGGGGCTGGACGGCATCCGTCCGGCCCTGCTGCAGCTGGGCTTTGCCGATGTGGAGGAGACGGCCCGGGGCGCCAAGATCGTCAAGACCGAATATGAGCGCATGATCGCCTCGGGCGAGCACAAGCTCATCATCTCCTCCTGCTGCCACAGCGTCAACCTGCTGATCCAGAAGCGCTACCCCCAGGCGCTGCCCTATCTGGCCAAGGTGGATTCCCCCATGCTGGCCCACGCCCGGAGCATCAAGGAGCGGGTACCAGGCAGTGCCGTGGTGTTCATCGGGCCCTGCATCTCCAAAAAGGACGAGGCAGAGCGATACGGCCAGGTGGACTGTGTCCTCACCTTTGACGAGCTCATCGACTGGATGGCCGAGGAGGGCATCGAGCTGCCTGCCGGCGAGCCGGATGGCACCGAGGCCCGCAGCCGGTTCTTCCCCACGGCGGGCGGCATTATCCGCTCGATGGATCTGGACGATGGGTTCAGCTATATCCCCATCGATGGCCTGCGCCGGTGCATGGATGCCCTGGAGGAGATCGAGCGGGGCGGTATGGAGAACTGCTTTGTCGAGATGAGCGCCTGCGAGGGCAGCTGCATCAGTGGCCCGGT
>CAKWRB010000028.1:0-5965 GCA_934845495.1 uncultured bacterium | reverse complement strand
CTCCCCCATCACCTGCAAGACCCGGGTGGAGCGGTACAGCGGCAAGAGCGGCCGGGACTTTGACGATCAGCCCGCCGGCAGCCTGCACAAGCCGATCCAGTACATCGGCTCCGGGGCGGTAAAGCCCGGGGAAGCCGCCATTCAGGAGGTGCTGCACAAGCTGGGCAAGTACCGCCCCGAAGATGAACTCAACTGCGGCACCTGTGGATACAGCACCTGCCGGGAAAAGGCCATTGCAGTCTGTCAGGGCAAGGCCGATCTCTCCATGTGCCTGCCCTTCCTCAAGGCCCGGGCCGAGAGCTTTTCTGGTGCCATTCTGGATAACACCCCCAATGCCATCATAGCCATGGATGCCAAGCTGATCATCCAGCAGGCCAACGAGGCAGCATCACGGCTGTTCGGCATGGAAAATCCCCGGGAGATGGTGGGAATGCCCATCGATGCCATCCTGGGGTCGGTGGAATACCTCCAGGCTATGGACGGCGAGCGGACGGATGGCCCCATCCGCCACTACCTGCCGGAAATCGGTAAATTTGTGGAGGAGACCATTGCCTTTGACCCGGAGTACAACCTGGTGATCAGCATCATCAAGGATATCACCGAGGAGACCCGCCGGGAGCAGGAGCTGGACAAGGAGCGCCGCCGGACAGCCGAGCTGGCGGACCGTGTGATCGAAAAGCAGATGCGGGTGGCCCAGGAGATCGCCTCGCTGCTGGGCGAGACCACAGCCGAGACCAAGATCGCCCTGACCCGGCTGAAGGATACCATCGAGCCGGGCGGGGAGGTGAAGCGATGAACGGTCTCACAGCGGAAGTGGGCTATGTAAGCCTCATCAAAAAAGGGGAGGAGCTCTGCGGCGACCGGGTGGAGACGGTTCGGTTTGAGGACAGTACCACCCTGGTGCTGGCCGATGGGCTGGGCAGCGGCGTCAAGGCCAATATCCTCTCGACGCTGACCTCCAAGATCATTGCCACCATGATGGCAAACGGAATGCCGGTGGAGGAGTGCGTGCGCACCATCACCCGGACGCTGCCCATCTGCAAGGTGCGCAAGGTGGCCTATTCCACCTTTACCGTGATGCAGGTGAACCAGCAGAACGAGATGACCCTGCTGCAGTTCGACAACCCCTCGGTGATCCTGCTCCGGGGCGGAGTATCCATCCACTACCCCCAGGAGGAGCTGGTCATCGATGGGAAGAAGGTCATCAAGAGCGTGGTGAAGATCAAGCCAAACGACATCTTCCTCACCATGAGCGATGGCGCCCTGTACGCCGGTGTGGGAAAGATGTACAACTACGGCTGGCAGCGGGACAACATCATCGACTATCTGGAGGCCCGGTACGAGCCGGATCTCTCGGCCAAGATGGCCTGCACCATTATCGCCGAGGAGTGCGACCGGCTCTATGACCATGCACCCGGGGACGATACCACCGTGGCGGCCATCCGCATCCGGCCCCGGCAGACGGTGAGCCTGATGATCGGTCCGCCGGAACACCCGGAGGACGACCAGAAGGCGGTGGAGGAGCTGCTGGCTGGCGGCGGCAAGACCATTGTCTGCGGCGGCACCACTTCGAATCTGGTGTCCCGGGTGGTGGGAAAACCGCTGATCCCCAGCATCGAGTACTTCGACCCCGAGATCCCGCCCACGGCAAAGATCCAGGGCATCGACCTGGTCACCGAGGGGGTCATCACCATCGGGCAGGTGCTCAAGCTGGCTAAGGGCTACCTGGAAAACGAGGATCTCTCGGCGGCCTGGGCCGGCAAAAAGGACGGAGCCTCCCGGATCGCCCAGCTGCTCTTTGAGGAGGCCACCGACATCCGGTTTGTGGTGGGCCGGGCCATCAACCCCGCCCATCAGAACCCCGACTTGCCCATCAGCATCGTCATCAAGATGGGACTGATCGATGAGCTGGCCGAGATCCTCCGGAAGATGGGCAAGCAGGTTACAGTCTCCTATTATTGATCTGGCTGGATAGGAAGGGGAATAGGATGGGTACGATTCTGGCGGCGGCTGTCAGCTCGCTGGCGGCCTATGTCATTGGAACGGCGGTGGAGCTTCTGGATGGGGTGCATCTGCCCGGCTTCGGCCTGGCGCTGACCGTCATCACCATGGGGGCGTTTATCCTCTTCCAGCTGCGGAAACCCCACTGATTGCTGCCTTTTCGGGCGCCTTCTCTCCCAGGAGAGGGGGCGCCTTTTTGCGTGTTGGCAGCCGACTGCACAAAAACTCATGCCGGGGGTGTGCGGTGGTTGTGTTTCTGACGAAATACCAGAAATTCCGGCGCTCCTGTCTTGACAGGGGCGATGGGGCTGGATAAAATGTTAGTTAAGGCTAAGCTGTGCGATCCGGGGTCTGTTCCTGGGCCATCCAACATAAAATGGCAGCGGAGCCGGATTTTTTACTGAATAAGTTAGCTAAGACTAAATTTTGAGGCGGGATAGAGTATGACACTGAGTGAACTGAAGATCGGGGAGAGCGCCGTTGTAACTGCGGTGGGCGGCGAAGGGATCCTGCGCCGGAGACTGCTGGACATGGGCATCACCCCCAAGACAAAGCTGATGGTGCGCAAGATGGCGCCGCTGGGGGACCCCATCGAGATCCGCATCCGCGGCTATGAGCTGACTCTGCGCAAAGAGGATGCTGCCAAGATCGCCGTGGAAAAGCTCAGTGAGAGCGGAAAGTGAGGAGAACGGCCATGACATTTGCTCTGATTGGAAACCAGAACTGCGGCAAGACCACCCTCTTCAACCAGCTCACCGGCAGCAACCAGCATGTGGGCAACTTCCCGGGGGTCACCGTGGATAAAAAGGAGGGAACCATCAAAAATTCCGGCGGTGCCGTGGTGGTGGACCTGCCGGGCATCTACTCCATCTCCCCCTATACAATGGAGGAGATCGTCACCCGGGACTACCTGCTGGGCGGCGAGCCGGACGGCATCATCAACATTGTGGATGCCACCAACATCGAGCGCAACCTCTACCTGACCTTGCAGCTGCTGGAGCTGGAGATGCCCATGGTGGTGGCCCTCAACATGATGGACGAGGTAGCGGGCAGCGGCGGCAGTATCGATATCCAGAAGATTTCCGCCGGGCTGGGTGTGCCGGTGGTGCCCATCTCCGCCTCCAAGAACGAGGGTGTGGCGGAGCTGGTGACCGTGGCTCTGCGCACCATCCAGGAGAATGAACGCCCCCAGCACCACGACTTCTGCAAAGGAGAGGTTCACCGGGCGATCCATTCGCTGGCCCACATGATCGAAGACCACGCCGAGGAGAAGAAGATCCCTCTGCGCTTTGCCGCCACCAAGCTGGTGGAGGGCGATGAGGCCATGATGGATAAACTGGAGATCAACCAGAACGAGCGGGAGATCGTCCAGCACGTGGTGGATGAGATGGAGGCCGCCCTGGATACCGACCGGGAGGCGGCACTGGCCGATATGCGGTACAGCTACATCGAGCAGATCTGTGCCGGGGCAGTGCACAAGCCCGGCGACACCGCTGAGCAGCTGCGCTCGGTGCAGATCGACCGGATCCTCACCCACAAGGTGTTTGCTATCCCGATCTTCCTGGGGATCATGCTGCTGGTGTTCTGGCTCACCTTTGGTGTAGTGGGTTCCACCCTCAGCGATCTGTTCGGAGAGGGCATCAGCCTGGTCACCAACCTGGCTGACAATGCGCTTATCCGGCTGGATGTGGACCCCATGCTGCACTCGCTCATCATCGACGGTATCTTTGCCGGTGTGGGCAGTGTGCTGGGCTTTATGCCCACCATCGTGACCCTGTTCTTCTTCCTCTCGATTCTGGAGGACAGCGGCTATATGGCCCGAGTGGCCTTTGTCATGGATAAGCTGCTGCGCAAGATCGGCCTGTCCGGGCGCTCCTTTGTGCCCATGGTCATCGGCTTTGGGTGCAGTGTGCCGGCCATCATGGCTTCCCGCACCCTTTCCAGCGAGCGGGACCGCAAGATGACCATTCTGCTCACTCCCTTCATGTCCTGTTCGGCCAAGCTGCCCATTTACAGCATCTTTACAGCGGCCTTCTTCCCGGAGCACGGGGCGCTGGTGATGATGGCGCTCTATGTCACCGGTATGGTGGTGGCTGTACTGGTGGGGCTGCTTCTCAAGGGGACCATCTTTAAGGGCAATCCGGTGCCCTTTGTCATGGAGCTGCCGGCCTACCGGCTGCCCTCGGCTCAGAATGTAATGCGCCATATGTGGGAAAAGGCCAAGGACTTTGTGGTCAAGGCATTTACAATTATCTTTATGGCGACTATAATTGTATGGGTACTTCAGAACTTCAGCACACACTTCTCCATCGTCACCGACAGTTCGGACAGCATCCTGGCGGCAATCGGCCAGGTGATCGCCCCGTTCTTTGCCCCGCTGGGCTTTGGTGACTGGCGTGCTGCCACAGCCCTGGTAACTGGGCTGATGGCCAAGGAGACAGTGGTCAGCACCCTGGCTGTGCTGATGAATGTGGGCGAACCGTCCATGCTGGTACCGGTGCTGTCCCAGCTCTTCACCCCCCTTGCGGCAGTGAGCTTCCTGGTATTCACCCTGCTGTATATGCCCTGCGTGGCAGCCATGGCAGCAGTTCGCCGGGAACTGGGCAGTGTACGGGGCGCCGTGGCAGCGATGGCCTTCCAGACCGGTGTGGCCTGGGTGGTCGCCTTCCTGGTTTACCAGGTGGGGATGCTGCTGGGCTTCTAAGTGGGATCATCAGAAAAAACGGAGGCATCAAATCATGCAGAATCTTATTCTTCTGGCGGTGATCTGCGTGGGATTTTTCTACGCACTCTACCGTGTCTATAAGAACTCGGATGGGACTGAAGGCGGTTCCGGCTGCGGCGGCAGTTGTATGAACTGCCCGATGGCAGGCGGCTGCGGTTCCCGGAAGGAAGAAAACTAAACAGCGTAAAAAGGACAGCACAGCCCATCCGGACCGTACTGTCTTTTTTCTTGCAAACAAGGCTGTTCTTTCGGGCAAATCCGTGGTAGAATAGCCGGAGATCGCCGTTTCGCCGTCTGTGGCGGAACGATCCACCGGCTGTACCCGCTTCCCTGCCTGGTCGGCCCATGATACCAGAAATCGAGGATACCATATGAAGAAGCGCTTTTGGAACCGGGACCGGGTTCTCTATCTGACCGTGATGGTCCTGTCCATTCTCTTTTTGTATGTGGGAAACCGCATTGCAGTCCAGGACAACTCCTACTTTCAGAGCAGCCGGGCCGAGACCTACTACCGGTCGGAGGTCATTGCAGTGGGAGAACCCCGGATAATCGAACAGGATTACGACGGCTGGAGCGAATCCTACACCGAGCAGGACATCACCATTCGCCTGCTGGAGGGGGCGCTCCGGGGGGAGGAGGTGACCGTCCACCAGCAGCTGCAAACCCCAAAAGAGGGGTACAAGACCTTCCCCTACGAGGTGGGGGATCGGGTGTTTGCTGGCTTTAACTTCGATTCGGAGATGAATGCCGACTGGTTCATTGCCGACCATCTCCGGGAGATGCCCATGCTGCTGCTGGTGGCGGCTTTCTTCGCCCTGCTCATCGGGTTCGGGCGCTTTAAGGGCTTCAACACAGTGGTGTCGCTGGTGCTCACCTGTGCGGCGGTGTTCTTTGTGATGATCCCTGCCATCATCAAGGGGTACAACATCTATCTGGTCACCTTTATCACCGCGGTGTTCACCATTGTGATGACCCTGTGCATCGTCATCGGAGTCCACCCCAAGAGCATTGCGGCGGCGGTGGGCTGCACCTGTGGAGTGGGCTTTGCCGGACTGCTCACCATTGCCATGCAGGATCTCCTGTTCATCACCGGCCTGGTGGACGAGGATTCCAGCTTTGTCATGTACATCAATGCCGATACGATCATCGATCTCCGGGGAGTGATCTTTGCCGCCATCGTCATCGGGGCCCTGGGGGCCACCATGGATGTGGCCATGTCCATCGCCTCCTCCCTGGAGG
>CAKWRB010000027.1 GCA_934845495.1 uncultured bacterium | reverse complement strand
CAACAAGACCCTCGGCCGCTTCCAGCTGGATGGTATTCCGGCTGCCCGCAGAGGCATCCCGCAGATCGAGGTGACCTTCGACATCGATGCCAACGGCATTGTAAATGTATCCGCCAAGGATCTGGGCACCGGTAAGGAGCAGCACATCACCATCACCTCTTCGTCCAATATGTCCAAGGAGGACATCGACAAGGCTGTGCAGGATGCTGCCGCCTATGCCGAGCAGGATAAGAAGCACCGTGAAGAGGTGGATACCCGCAACAATGCCGACCAGATGATCTACCAGGCTGAAAAGACCATTGCCGACGCCGGCGACAAGCTGGACGCTTCGGACAAGGCTTCGGCTGAGGCAAAGATCGCCGAGCTGAAGACTGCGATGCAGGGCACCGACACCGAGGCTATCAAGCAGAAGCTGGATGAGCTGCAGAAGGTATTCTACGAGATCAGCGAGAAGCTCTACAAGGCTGCTGCTGAGGCTCAGGCTGCACAGCAGGGCGCCGCTGCCGGTGATGCAGCTGGTGCTGCCGGCCAGAACGCCGACTTCGTGGACACCGACTACAAGGATGTAGACGAGAACGGCAACAAGTAAGTAAATCAGTTTCCAATCCGAAAGGGCGGCGCGATCGATTCGCCTGCCCTTTTGGTGAGTTGTGGCAGTAAAACCGGGTTGGCAAACCGTTGTAACCTGTGCTATAATAAGAGCCTGTTCGTCCGGCAGAAAGCCGGAATATCAGGCCGTACCAGACAAGCACAACCGATGGTCTGGAGCCTGGAAGGGGGAGTACGAGTTTGGCTGAGAAACGAGATTACTATGAGGTGCTTGGCGTATCCCGTCAGGCCACCGATGATGAAATAAAGAAGGCATATCGAACCCTGGCCAAGAAGTATCACCCGGATCTCAACCCGGGGGATCAGGAGGCCGAGGCCAAGTTCAAGGAGGCCGGTGAAGCATACGAGGTGCTTTCCAATGCGGAAAAGCGCCGCCGGTACGACCAGTTCGGTTTTGCCGGTGTGGACCCCAGCTATGGCGGCGGCGCTGGCGGTTATGGCGGCGCCGGGGCCCAGGGCTTCGGATTTGATGATATCGGCGATATCTTCGAGAGCTTCTTCGGAGGCGGCGGCTTTGGCGGTTTCGGCGGCGGTACCCGCACCCGGGATCCCAATGCCCCCATCAAGGGCTCCAATGTGGAAGTCACCATTCCGCTCTCCTTTATGGAGGCGGCAAAGGGCTGCCAGAAAACCATCACCATCAAGCGCCTGGAGGTCTGCTCCGACTGTGGAGGCACCGGCGCCGAGAAGGGTTCGGCTGTGGAAACCTGTCCCGACTGCCATGGCACCGGCCAGGTAACCGTCCAGCAGCGCACCCCCTTTGGTGTGATGCAGACTGTCCGCACCTGTCCGCACTGCGGCGGTAAGGGCAAGGTCATCAAGAACCCCTGTAAGAAGTGCGGCGGCAAGGGCCGTGTCCGCGTCAGCCGGAAGCTGGAGATCAATATCCCTGCCGGTATCGACGACGGCCAGACTTTCCTGGTGCGCGGTCAGGGCGACCAGGGCATCAACAACGGCCCGGCCGGCGATGTGGCAGTTACCGTCACAGTACGGCCCGACCCGCTGTTCGAGCGTGACGGCTTCAACATCTGGTGCGAGGTCCCCATCACCTTCACCCAGGCGGTGCTGGGCGACGAGATCACCGTTCCCACCATCGACGGCAAGGTCAGCTACACCGTGCCGGAAGGCACCCAGTCGGGTACGGTATTCCGTCTGCGGAATAAGGGCGTAAGCTATGTGAACGGCGGCGGCCGGGGCGACCAGTATGTCAAGGTGAACATCGAAGTGCCCAAGAACCTTTCGGGCAAGCAGAAGGAGCTGCTCAAGGAATTTGACCAGCTCTCCAGCGACAAGAACTTTGAAAAGCGCAAGGGCTTCTTCGATAAGCTCAAGGATATGTTTGACTGAGGTTCCCCCTCAGCATAGAAAAACTCCGGGCAGGCTTTCCTGTCCGGAGTTTTTTACTGTTCTGCGGTTTTTTACCAGCCTGTTTCGGCCAGCGCTTGGGTCAGATCGATGGAAAAGGTGAGGTATGGTTTTTTTGTCTCCTTGATTTTCTGTGCTGCGGCATAGACTTCCCGTCCGGTACGCTCAATGGTATCGTTGAGCCCGAATCCTTCTTTCAGCTCTATTTCCTGAGGCTCTGCTGTGTGGAGGATCACTTCGATTCGATTCTCATCATCCGGTAGCCCGCTGAGGTCGGTCAGGACCTGGCTCACCGTCTCTTCGGTTTCGATCTGGCCGGTGGTTCGGTTTCCGACGATGTCCAGGGACCGGCATCGTGGCTCGTCCTCGTCCAGAAGGAGCAGAAGCTGCGGTTCTGCCTCGGTGCCGCAGATGCCGTACCAGACGCGTATGGTCTCATCGCCGGTGCTTGCCGGGTATACAGCGCTGTACTGCACCTCGCCGCCGGTGACCTCCTCCTTGGCCAGACTGGCAGTGACGATGCCGTAGCCCTCTCCATCGGCATAGAGGCCGATGTCCATATCGATCGTTTCAGTAAAGGGGTCAAAGGTTTCGATATAGTCCAGGCCGGTGCTGTGGAGCAGATCGTTCAGCTGCCGGTAGTGCTGGGTCTGCCGTTCCTGCCGAATCTGGTTCATTGCCAGGGACAGCACTACAAAGGCGCTCAGTAGACCGATCATAGCAAGCAGAAGAAACTGTTTGAGTTTGCTCATAAACATTTTCCTCCTTTATGGAACTTCTTTCCTTTATTGTAGTGCAGTGCTGATGCGCCGTCAAGAAAAAAGACAGCGGAACGCTGCCTTTCCAGAGTTTAGTTCAGATGTTCCAGCGCCTCGGTGAGGTCCAGGGGGATTTTGCAGTAGGGCTCCTGTTCCTGTCCGTCCTTTCGCAGATCTGCCAGGGTCACGGTCAGGCAGTCCTCGCTGTCCAGCAGGCCGTCCAGCTCCTGCACGGTCCACTGCATCGGCTCCTCCGCCGAGTTGCTCAGCGAGACAGAGTGTCCGGCCCCCACGATCCCCAGGGAGCGGCAAGCGGGATCCTGCTCGGTCAGCTGCAGGGCCAGCCAGGGGCGCTCGGCAGTGCCGCAAACCCCATACCACAGCTGGATGTCCTCCCGGCCAGTCTCGGCAGGCAGCATCGGCTGTTCCAGAAGTTCGATTTCGTTCTCATCGGTCAGCCGGACCGAGGCGATATACCATCTCTCTCCGTCGGTGTAGAGCCCGGCGGTCATCTCAGGGGCAGCTGTACTATAGGAAAAGGAGTGCCCGGACTGGTCCAGCGCCTCACTGAGGCGAAGCTCCTCTTCTGGGATGGTGCCGGAAGTGGAGGGGGAACAGCCTGCCAGCAGCAGGCAGCAGAGGGCAGAGAACAAAGTGCGTTTCATACGGGAACCTCCTTGTTAGTTATAACTAATTGTATCACGAGGCAAAGCCATCGTCAAGCCGTACTTGTGGATTCGGCTGTTTTTTGCTATGATAATATTACCTATAATTTTTGTAAAAATTCTGTAAGCTGGGAGGTTCATTATGGACTGGACTGAAATCAATATCGAAATTTCCGCTGCTCAGGTGGACGAGGCAGCAGCCATTGCACAGATGGTGGTGCCCTATGGCATTTACATCGAGGATTACTCCGATCTGCGCACCGAGGCGCCGAAAATCGCTCACATCGACCTGATCGATGAGGAGCTGCTGGAAAAGGATGTGACCAAGGCACTGATCCACATCTACATCAGCCCGGACGACAACCCTGCCGAGGCCATCGCCTTCCTGCGGGAGAAGTACACTGCCGCCGGCATTGCCAACACCATCTCCACCACTGCGGTAAAGCAGGAGGAGTGGGCCACCGCCTGGAAGCAGTACTATCACCCCCAGAAGCTGGGCAACCGTCTGGTGGTCTGCCCGTCCTGGGAGGAGTATGAGAAGCAGCCCGAAGAGGTCATCATCACCCTGGATCCGGGTATGGCCTTCGGCACCGGCAGCCACGACACCACCCGGCTTTGCCTGGAGTTCCTGGAGGAGCACTGCGCCCCCGGCAAGAAGGTGCTGGATGTGGGCAGCGGCAGCGGCATCCTGGCCATTTCGGCAGCGCTGCTGGGCTGCGATGGCGCCGTGGGCGTGGAGATTGACCCCACTGCGGTGCGTGTGGCAGAGGAGAACAGCGCCATCAACCACACCGATGACCGGGTGCAGTTCATCTGCGGCGACCTGGTGCAGAAGGTGGAAGGGGTGTACGACATCGTCTGCGCCAACATTGTAGCCGATGTCATCATCCAGCTGCTGCCCAATGTGGGCCGCTTTATGGCGGAAGGCGCCGTGCTGATCACCTCTGGCATCATCGACGAGCGGGAGGCCGATGTGCAGGCCGCCCTGGTTGAAAATGGCTTTACCGTGCTGCGCCGCCGGACTTCGGCTGGCTGGGTAGCACTGGAATGTGCAAAGGAGAAGTAACGGTATGCCGCGTTTTTTCTGTGATGCCATAGCGGGCGGAAAGGCCGTCATCACCGGGGAAGATGCCGCCCACATCGCCCGGAGCCTGCGGATGCAGCCCGGCGAGCGCCTGACCCTTTCGGACGGACAGGGCACCGACTTTGACTGTGTGCTGGACCTGGTCACCCCCCAGGAGGTGTTCCTCACGGTGGAGGAGAGTTATCCCTGCCGCACCGAGCCGAGTGTGTATGTGCGGCTCTACATGGCCATGCCCAAGGCCGAGAAGCTGGAGCTGATCGTGCAGAAGGCGGTGGAGCTGGGTGTAGGGGAGATCGTCCCGGTGCTCACCCGGCGCTGTGTCTCCCGACCGGATCCCAAGAGCTTTGAAAAGAAGCGGGTGCGCCTTGCCCGCATTGCAGCCGAGGCCGCCAAGCAGAGCGGACGGGGGCGGATTCCCCAGGTGCGGGAGATGATGGAGCTTCGCCCTGCCCTGGAGGAGATGGCAGCCCGGCCCGGGGCCATGCTCTTTTATGAGCGCAGCACTGCTCCCATGCAGGAGGTGCTGGACCGCATCGGGGACGAGGCTTCGATTTTGATTGGCGCCGAGGGCGGCTATGAAGACTCGGAGCGGCAGCTGGCGCTGGCGCTGGGGATCCCCTCGCTGACGCTGGGGCCCCGCATCCTGCGATGCGAGACTGCCCCCATGGCGGCCCTGTCGGTGCTGATGTACCACACCGGCAACCTGAACTGAACTTGATAGAAACCGGAAGGAGGTCACCGATGAAACCCTATACCCATATCCTGTTTGATCTGGACGGAACCATCACCGATCCCGCCGAGGGGATCACCACCTGCGTGCGTCATGCGCTGCACTGCCAGGGCATTGAGGAGGATAACTACCAGAACCTCTGCCGGATGATCGGTCCGCCGCTGGCGGAGGGCTTCCGGGACTTTTACGGCATGAACGAGGAGCAGGCCTGGCAGGGCATCCGGGATTTCCGGGAGCTGTTTGCCCGGATCGGCGTGGAGAAGAATATCCCCTATCCCGGCATCCGGGAGAGCCTGCTGCGGCTCAAAGAGGCAGGCAAGGTGCTGTGCGTTGCCACCAGCAAGCCGGAGCCCTTTGCCCGGTCCATTGCCGAGCGCTTTGGCCTGACCGATTGCTTTGACTTCATCGGCGGCGCCACCCTGGATACCGCCCGCACCAAAAAGGCCGAGGTGATCGACTATGTCCTGGCCTCGGTGGGTGCGCCGGAGCCGGAACAGGTGCTGATGGTGGGTGACCGCCGGCATGATGTGGAGGGTGCTGCTGCCTTCGGCATCGACTGCGTGGGTGTGCTCTACGGCTACGGCAGCCGGGAGGAACTTACCGCTGCCGGGGCCTGCTATCTGGCCGAACAGCCGTCCGATGTGGCAGACTATGTGCTGGGAGAGTAGGAGATGACCGGGAAGGAATCCTCCCGCCCGGAGCAGAGCGGAACACAGCGGCCACTGCTCCAGGCGCTGGCAGCCACGGTGCTTTTTCTGGCATTGCTGGCAGGGGTGGTAGCTGCCGGTGCCGGCCTGTCCGGAAACTGGTCGGTTTCCACCGCCTGGAACCGGGCGGTGGCGGCAGTGACAGCCCGGCCGGAGTACCGGGTGGCACTGAGCCTGTTTGAGGACGGAGGCAGTGCGGAATTTGCCCGGGAACTGCTGGAGGCGGAGCTGGATTCCGCCGCCGAGGGGAAGGGGCTGTTTTTCCTGCCGGTGCGGGATCTGCTGGAAACAGCCGCCGCCTTTGACGGGGTGCGTGTGGAGGAGATCGCACTGACCGGAACCGGATTCACTGCCCGGCTTCGGGGCGAGGAGGCCGAACTCCGGCAGGCAGAGGAGCGGCTTCGCCGGATGAGGGTCTATGCAGCGGTGGAGCTGGAGGAGGATCCCGGAAGCCCCGGTGTGACCCGGCTGACCTGTGTGGAGGCCGGAGCAAAAGAGGAGGAATGAGATGAGCAGTCGGATTTATGCGGCAGAAGATGATGACAATATCCGGGAGATCCTGCGGTGTACGCTGGAATCCTATGGTTACGAGGTCGAGGTGTTCGAGTCGGCGCCACCCATGCTGGAGCGGATGCGCCGCCAGCTGCCCGATCTGGTGCTGATGGACATCATGATGCCGGAACTGGATGGCTTGGAGGCGCTGCGCCGGATGAAGGAGAGCGCCCAGACCCGGAATGTACCGGTGATCTTTCTGACTGCCAAGTCCAGCGAAGTGGACAAGGTCCGGGGGCTGGATCTGGGGGCAGAGGATTACATCGCCAAGCCCTTTGGTCTGCTGGAACTGGCGGCCCGGGTCCGGGCGGCACTGCGCCGGCAGCCGGTGGAACACCGGCAGCAGCGGCTCACCGGCGGTGACCTGGTCATCGATCTGGACAACCACGAGGTCACCCAGGGTGGCCAGCACCTGGATCTCACCCTCAAGGAGTACGAGCTGCTGCGGATCCTGCTCTCCAACAGCAGCCGGGTGGTGCCCCGGGACGAACTGCTGGGGGAGATCTGGGGCTTTGACTTTGTCGGAGAGACCCGTACCCTGGATATGCACATCAAAACCCTCCGGGCCAAGCTCCACGATGATGTGGAAAATCCCCGGTATATCAAAACGGTGCGGTCGGTGGGCTATAAGTTCATCGGCTGAGGAATGAGGCGGTGATGCAATGGATTGGAAGATGCTGATCGTTCTGCTGGGCGGCATGGTACTGGGCGCAGGTGGTATGGCGCTGCTGCGCCGCCGTCACCAGCCCCAGGCGGCCCGGGATCTGGCCATGCTGGCCGATCGGCTGGAACAGCTGCCGGCAGATGGGGAACACCCCTTTGTGACCATGCCCTGTCAGGGCGATACCGCCCGGGTGGCAGCCGGGATCGAAAAGCTCACCGATGAGCTTTCGGCCAGCCGGCAGCGGGTGGAAAAGGAGCGCCGCAAGGCCTACTACATTCTGGACAATATGGACAGCGGCCTGCTGCTGGTGGACGAGCGCTTTGTGATCCGCCAGTGCAATGCTTCGGCCTACAAGTACCTCACCGGCTGCGAGGAGCTGGTGAACTCCTCCCTTGCAGAGGCCTGTGACGACGAGGGGCTCCGCAAGGCGGTGCGCAATGCTATCACCAACGAGGTCTCCACCGTGCTGGATCTGGACCTCACAGCCGAAACCGGCACCATCGTGTCCGCCCGGGTCACGCCGGCAGTGGGGGCGCTGTTCGATGCCAACAACCAGATCTCGGCGGTGATCGTCCTCACCAATGTCACCCAGTCCCGACAGATGGAGGCCCAGCGCCGGGAGTTCATCGCCAACATCTCCCACGAGCTGAAAACCCCCATCACCTCCATCCTGGGTTTCACCGAACTGATGACCTCCGGTGTGGTCACCGACCCGGAGCAGCGGAACCAGTACCTGGAGCGCATCGGCGAGGAGGGGCGGCGGATGTCCAATCTCATCGACGACATCCTGCGCCTGTCCAGCCTGGAGTCCAAAAAGGCCGAGGAGGTCTGGGAGCGGGTGGACCTCCGGGGGCTGTGCGAGGACATCTTCCGCTCGCTGGAGCCCATCATGAAAAAGCGGGGCATCACCGGGGAGATCTATGGGGCAGCACACTACTATGCCTACCCGGATGACCTGCGCCAGCTGCTCAAGAACCTGCTGGAAAATGCCGTCAAATACAACCGGGAAAATGGACGGGTCACCGTGCGCATCTCGCCCGACGCCTATCAGTGTGTGATTTCGGTGGTGGATACCGGCATCGGCATTCCGCTGGAGCATCAGTCTCGGGTGTTTGAGCGCTTTTACCGGGTGGACAAGGGGCGCAGCAAGCGGGAGGGCGGCACCGGACTGGGGCTTTCCATCGTCAAGCACATCACAGCCAAGTATTCCGGCCAGATCACGCTGGTTTCCCGCCCGGACGAGGGCACCAGCATCCGTGTGACTTTGCCGGTGACCGAGGAGGATCGGATATGAGCGAAACCAAAACGGCAGAGGTGCGCACCTATACCTTTGCAGAGCTGTCGGCGCACGATGTCTACGAGCTGGCCCATGCCGGCTGGACCGGGGAGGTGTACTGGGACGAGGATTCCCTCTACCTCACCGATGATGACGAGGGCCTGCCCATGCTGCTGCCCTTCTTCTACGAGGGGCCGATCCCGGATTTTCAGTGGGATGCCCCCAACTGCATCTCGCTCTATGACTGGGCGGAGATCCGCCAGGAGGCAATGGACAAGGACGCCGCCTGCTTTGAGCGGCTGTTCCAGGAGATTGATGCCTGGTTCACCGAGGAGGACCGCCAGGCCGGGTGCTTCTGGATCCTGGGAATATGAAAAAAAGAGCCGCCGGACACGGCAGACGGGAAAGCGTATCCCGGCTGGGTCCGACGGCTTTTTTGTGCAGGGGAGGGATTTAGTCCAGCAGGGCCAACTCCACCCCAGTGTAGTAGTGGGTGAGGATCTTCCGGAAGTCCGCCCCCTGCCGGGCCATGTAGTCGGCGCCGTACTGGCTCAGCCCCACACCGTGCCCATAGCCCTGGGTGCGGATGGTAAAGCGGTCGGTGCCGCTGTCGTAGGCGATGGTAAAACTGGCCGAACGGAGGTCCAGTGCCGACCGTACCTCCTTGCCGGTGACGGTGCGGTTGCCCACCTTGATCTCCAGGATATAGCCCGAATCGGTGTAGCTCACCGGTGAGAGCCACAGGGCTGGATTCTCCCCCAGCACCAGCCCGTCAAAGACAGCGGTGAGCCGGTCGCGCAGCTCGTCGGAGGAAAAGCTCACCTCTGCCTCGGCAGCAGGGGCCAGCCGGTCCCCCTCCGACTGCACCGGCACCAGATAGGGGACAGCCGTCTGCCAGACATGTTCCGCCGATTCGGTGACCCCGATGCTGCAGGAGTGGTAGACCGCCTGGATGGGTTCCCCCTCGTAGAGCAGCACATAATCCATGACGCTGTCGGCGGCGGTGGTGATCTTGCCCCAGTACTCGTCTGCCATATTCCCGTAGGTGGCTTTGATGTCCGCTGCCCGGGCCCAGCCCTTGAGGTGGTCGGGATCGGCAGAGAAATCCGCCCCCTTGAGGGCAGGGTCGGGGTTCCGGCGCTGGGTCAGGGCGCAGTGCAGTGCCCAGGTGTGGGCCGCCACCGCTTGGGCCTTCATGGCTTCGATGTGAAAGGAGGCAGGCAGCTCGGCCGCCACCGCCCCCCGGACATAATCCCGTACCGGAACGGTCTCCACCTGGCCGGTGGCGGTGTTCAGGATATGGAAATCGGGAATATCCAGGGGGCTGTCCGCCGGGAGCATGACCTCCTCGGCCGGGGCAGCGGCGGAAGAAGATGGGGGTTCGCCGATCCAGCCCAGATCCTCCCCGTCGGGCTGGGTGGAAAAGTCCGGCAGCGAGAGCGCCGGTATTTTTCCCAGGGCCAGGGGCGGCAGCAGAAGAGCCGCCAGCAAAAAGGAAAGAACAGCCAGGATTCGTGGACGCATACAGCAGCACCTCCAAAAATTTGTGGAAATTAGCGGGAAACTTTGAGTATACAAACCCGCATCCATGTGGTATAATTCTTAATTGTAATTTTACATTGTGATGGTTGGCTCACAAATTGAAATGAGAAAATACGATGCCTGTGGGCGGGTGGATCTACTGTAATGAGTATAGCCCCCCACAGGCATCTCTTTTTGCAGAAACCAGTCGCACAGGCAGCAGAGAGCAGGAAAGGGAAAGGCGGAGATTGGCAGTGAAAAACGGGTTTGACAACGATAAATATCTCAAAATGCAGTCGGAGCACATCAAGGAGCGGATCGCCCAGTTCGGCGGCAAGCTCTATCTGGAGTTCGGCGGCAAGCTGTTCGACGACTTCCATGCGTCCCGGGTACTGCCCGGTTTTGCACCGGACAGCAAGGTGAAGATGCTCCTCCAGCTCAAGGAGCAGGCCGAGATCGTCATCGCTGTCAATGCCGGGGACCTGGAAAAGAACAAGATCCGGGGCGATCTGGGCATCACCTACGACTTGGAGGTGCTGCGACTCATCGATGCCTTCCGGTCCATCGGGCTGTATGTGGGCAGTGTGGTCATCACCCAGGACCAGGGCCAGGCTGCAGCCGATGCCTTCAAAAAGCGGCTGGAGGCTCTGGGTGTGCCGGTGTTCCTGCACTATCCCATTGCAGGCTACCCCACCAATATCCCCTTCATCGTCAGCGACGAGGGCTTTGGCCGCAATGAGTACATTGTCACCAGCCGGCCGCTGGTGGTGGTCACCGCTCCCGGGCCGGGCAGCGGCAAGATGGCCACCTGCCTTTCCCAGCTCTACCACGAGCATCGCCGGGGCATCAAGGCCGGCTATGCCAAGTTTGAAACCTTCCCCATCTGGAACCTGCCGCTGAACCACCCGGTAAACCTGGCTTACGAAGCCGCCACCGCCGACCTGCAGGATGTGAACATGATCGACCCCTACC
>CAKWRB010000026.1:2446-11301 GCA_934845495.1 uncultured bacterium | reverse complement strand
GGTGTGGGCTGGGCCAAACCGGTGCCGGTGGACCCCCGCTACTACAAGAATCCCCGTCGGGATATGGTCATCACAGCCATGGCTGGCCCCCTGGCCAACCTGCTCATGGGCTTCCTGTTCCTGATCCTGGCCCAGATTTCGATGGGGTACTGGATCCGGGGATACTATAATGGCGCAGATGTGGACACACTCTACTATATGGTTCTGATCCTGCAGACCATTGCATCGATCAGCGTGTCGCTGGCGGTGTTTAATCTCCTGCCGGTGCCTCCGCTGGATGGCAGCCGCCTGGTGGAATACCTGCTGCCCCGGCGCTGGCTGATGACCTACTACCGCTATGCCAGAGCCATCAACAGCATCTTCCTGGCGCTGCTGCTCTTTACCGATCTGTTCACCAACATCATCGCCTTCTTTACCGGGCATCTTCTGGATGGCATGTATGCGATTACGGCCTTTATTCCGGAATTGATCATGTAGGGGGCGGATATGGAGAAACTTTCCTTCCGGGCCGGTGAGGTGGAGGGACCTCTTGATCTGATCCTCACGCTGATCGCCCGGCACAAACTCAACATCTATGACATCGAGATCTCCACCCTGGTGGAACAGTACACCGAAGCTGTGCGCCAGATGGAGGAGGCAGATCTGGAGGTGGGCAGCGAATTCATCGAGATGGCAGCCCGGCTGGTCTACATCAAGACGGTGGAGCTGCTCCCCAAGCATGAAAAGGACGAGGACCCCCGTCGGGAACTGACCGGACAGCTGCTGGAATACCAGGCCTGTCGCCAGGCGGCAGCACTGCTGGCCGCCCAGAGCCGGTTGGACGATGTATTTACCCGACCGGCCATGCCGTTGGGGGTGGATCTCACCTACCGGCTCTGCCATCCGCCGGCGGTGCTGCTCTTAGCCTATCGGAATGCGCTGGGAAAGGGGGAGCGGTTCCAGCCGCCGCCCACCGAGGTGTTTCGCCCCATTGTGGCAGCCCGCTTCGTTTCGGTGGGTTCCAGGATTGTTTCGATTCTGCGCCGCCTGTACCACACCAGCTGCATGAGTTTTTGGGGGTTGTTTTCCCAAAGCCGGGAGCGCAGTGAGATGGTAGCCACCTTTCTGGCGCTGCTGGAGCTGATGAAATCCGGGCGGGTGCGCCTGAACGAGGCCGGCGATGTGGAAGTGACCGACTACCGCAGCCTGACCGAAGAGGAACTTGCAGAAGTGGACCGGCAGTTTGCCGCGCCCCACACCGAGCAGGAGGACAGAGATGAACGAGAAACAACAACCACTCTTTGATACCGGCGACCGGAGGATCCTGGCGGTGCTGTTTGCCGCCGGGGAACCGCTGGAGCTGGAGCGGCTGGCCGAAGGGCTGGGAGTGGATAAGGCGGCACTGCGCCAGGCGCTGGAGCGGCTGCAGGGCCGCTTGCAGGAGGCAGGCCTTCCGCTGGAGCTGCTGGAGCTGGAGGAGAGCGTTCAGCTCTCCACCCGGGAGGAGTACGGCGAGCTGATCCGCTCGGTGCTGAGCCAGAAGCGCAGCAGTCCGCTCTCCCAGTCGGCTATGGAGGTGCTGGCCATCATCGCCTACAACCAGCCGGTGACCCGTGCCTTTGTGGAGCAGATCCGGGGAGTGGATTCCAGCTCGGCTGTGAACTCGCTGGTGGCACGGGACCTGGTGGAGGAGGCCGGACGCCTGGAATTGCCCGGGCGCCCCATCGCCTACCGCACCACCGCCAATTTTCTGCGGTGTTTTGGGCTGCAGAGCCTGGAGCAGCTGCCGGATATCACGGCAGCTTCCCCGGGGCAGCCCGACCCGGCAGAGGAACAGGAGGGTAGGCCGTGAAATGGCTGCTGCTGATCCCGGTGCTGCTGATCCTGCTCCTCTGGCTGCCGGTCAGCGTCCGGATTCGCTATAATTCCAGGCTGACTGTCTGGGCCGGGGTGGGCCCCTTCCGGGTACAGGTCTACGAGACCCCGGAGGAGGAAGCTCCGCCCCAGAAGCCGCAGTCGGAGCAGAAGCCGCCGGAGAAACCCAAGAAGAAAAAGAAATCTCCCCTGATCGAGCAGGTGGATGCCCAGCTGGTGCTGGATGCGGCAGCGTCCCTTCCGGCCTCGCTTGCCAGGCTGCTCCGTCAGATCCACATCCACCACACCGCCGTGCGGATCCTCACCACGGGCGGCGATGCTGCGCAGGCAGCCGTCCGGGCAGGCCGTACCAATGCCGCTGTATATGGCATCTATCTGGCATTGGGCCGGATCTTTACAGTGGATTACCCTGAGATCCTGATCCTGCCGGACTTCTTCCGGGAGGAAGATGATCTCTATGCCGAGAGCCGCATCACCCCGCGGCCGGTGGCGCTGCTGGCCTTTGGGGCCGGCTTTGCGTTCCGGTTGGTGAAACGCCGGCAGGAACATGAACAGACCAACGACAGCCCCGGTCAGACGGCCGGCGCTGATCCTGAATGAAACTGAGGTGTATCAAATTATGGACAGCAAAGTTAAAGGACTGATGGGCGACAGCTTTGAAAACCTGCGGACGCTCATTGATGTGAACTCCATCATCGGCGACCCCATTTCCACACCGGATGGCACCACCATTATCCCGGTGTCCAAGGTCACCTTTGGCTATGGCATGGGCGGCAGCGACCTGCCCACCAACAAGCGGGAGGCCTTTGGCGGCGGCACAGCCGGCGGTGTGACCATTCACCCCATCGCCTTTCTGATCATCAAGGACGGCAATGTGCAGCTGGTGCAGCTGGCCGGGGAAAACAACACCGCCGAGCGCGCCATGAACATGGTGCCCGATGTGGTGGATAAGATCTCTGGGCTGTTTGCAAAGAATACCCCGGAGCCGGCCCGCAGAGCTGAGCCGCTCCGCAAGCCGGAACCGGCTGTTCCGCAGGAATAAGCTGGGATAAAATCCCCCTCTTTGCCATACCATGGGTGAAGAGGCGGTGATTTTGTGCAGAAAAAGTTTCTTTGTGCCGTTGCAGCAGCCGGGCTGCTGCTGGGGAGTCTGAATGTCTCCCATGGGGAGATGACGGTGGCCGTCATGGCCGGAGAGCAGGAGGTACGGGCAGAGGCTGCTGTTGTGATGGACGCAGACAACGGCCGGCTGCTCTATGCCCAGAACCCGGATAAGCGCCTGGCCAATGCCAGCACCACCAAGATCATGACGGCGCTTCTCACGCTGGAAGAGCCAGAGCAGGACCGGTACTTTACGGTGGATCCCGATGCCATCCGGGTGGAGGGGACCACCATGGGTCTGCAGCCCGGCGACAGTGTGACCCTCCACCAACTGGCCGCCGGAATGCTGCTGCCCTCGGGCAACGATGCAGCCGGTGCAGCAGCGGTGGAGATCGCCGGCAGCGAGGAGGCCTTTGTCCGGCGGATGAACCGGCGGGCGGAGGAATTGGGCCTTACAAATACCCAGTACCGCAACCCCAGTGGACTGGATGCCCCAGGGCATTACTCCTCGGCACGGGATCTGGCCACACTGGCAGCCCATGCCTTGGAAAACGAGGACTTTGCGGACATTGTCTCCCAGCAGGAGATGCGCATGGCCTTTGGAAATCCCCCCTACAACCGCAGCATCTACACCACCAACAAGCTGCTGGAACGCTATCCCCCTGCCATCGGGGTCAAGACCGGCTACACCGAAGATGCCGGGCTCTGCCTGGTGACGGCAGCGGAACAGGACGGCACCCGGCTGATCGTGGTCACGCTCAACGGAAAAGACGATGTGAACACCCACCGGCAGCTGTACGAGCATTTCTTTCCGCTGCTGGCCCGGGTGGACCTGTCGGGCTTTACCGATGACCTCTTTGTGCCGGTGACCGGCGGCGTCCGGGAGCAGGTGCAGGCGGTTCCGGCAGCCGAGCCCAGAGCGGCACTGCTGGAGTGGGAGTACGACACCCTGGTCCGTGAGGTGGAGCTGCCCCGGTTCGTCTATGCGCCGGTGCAGGCCGGCCAGGTGCTGGGGGAGATCCGCCTTCTCAGCGGTGACAAGGTGGTCTGGCAGTCCACTCTGGTGGCGGAGGGCGATGTGCCGGCTCGCACCCGGGAGCGCCGGGGAATACTGGAACGGATTGGCTCGCTGTTTGCAGCGAAGCCGCAATCGAGATAGAGAAAAGTCAGGAGAATCAATATGGAAAATAAAGCGCGCATCCAGAAGGTGCTGTCCGATCAGGGAATCCTCTCCCGCCGTCGCACCGAGGAACTCATCAAGGAGGGACGGATCACCGTCAACGGCCGTCCCGCACAGACTGGTCACCCCATCGACATCCGCAAGGATATCGTTGCCATCGACGGAGAACGGATCTGGTTCCAGAAAAAGAAGAAGAACTACTATGTGATGCTCCACAAGCCCCGTGGCTATGTCACCACCATGAGCGATGAAAAGGGCCGCCGCAGTGTGGCCGATCTGGTGGCGGATTTCCCGGTGCGGCTCTACCCGGTGGGGCGGCTGGACAAGGACAGTGAGGGCCTGCTGCTGATGACCAACGACGGCGACTTTGCCAACACCCTGATGCATCCGGCCAACTGCATCGGCAAGACCTACCGGGTCACCGTGCGCCCGGGTGCCACCGAGGAGCAGCTGGTGAAGCTTTCCTCCGGTGTGGTGCTGGACGATGGCTACACCACCCAGCCTGCCCAGGTGCATGTGCTGGATCAGCAGCCCGGACGAGTGGTGCTGCAGATGACCATCTCCGAGGGTAAGAACCGCCAGATCCGCCGGATGTGCGAGGCAGTCGGCCTGGAAGTGGCCCGTCTGAAGCGCACCTACATCGGCCCCATCAAGCTGGGTATGCTCCAGCCGGGGGATTACCGGGAGCTGACCCCTGCGGAGCTGAGCGCCATCCGCGGCTACATGAACAAGGCAGTGAACCGCCGGCAGAATGCCGAGGGTGAAAAGGCTGCCGCAGAGCGGAACGGCCGTCCGGCCAAGAAGGCTCCGGTAAAGACTGCAGCCAAGGGACGCACTCCGCTGGGACGGAGGTAACACCGTGCTGAAGATCGAACTGGAACAGACCGGAGCGGCCCTGTGCGGCAGGGCACTCCAGCGTGGGGCCGAAGTGGGCCGGGCCGTGGCCGAGATCTGCGGGGATACCATCCGGTACCGAAGCGGCTGGCTGGAGGACCCGGAGGACTACGGCCTGCTGGATGGCCTGGTGCGGGCCGTGTTTGATGCGGCGCGCACCGCCGGGGTGACTTATTATGATATTCCCGACGAGGCCGCCGGGGAGTACCGCCGGGCCTTTGAGGTGTACGATTATGCACTGGACCAGGCCGAGGAGTTGGAGCAATTCTTTGCCCGGCACAACTGCAAGGGGCAGAGCAGCGGTTTTTAGCGGGTTTTCCGGTCTGGTGAATTGACAAAGACTTTTTCAGGCGCTATTATAATAAGATAGGATAAATACGGACAGAGGTGCTGCAATGATACAGAGTATGACAGGATTCGGGCGCTGTCAGAAAACGCTGGGCAGCCGGGACATCACCGTGGAGATCAAAGCGGTGAACCACCGGTACCTGGAGTTTTCCTCCCGGCTTCCCCGGAGCCTTGGTTTTATCGAGGACAGGCTCAAGGCGCAGGTCCAGTCCCGGATCGCCCGGGGCAAGGTGGAGGTTTCGGTCACTGTGGCCGAGCAGAAAGGTTCGACTTCCCGGGTCACCCTCAACGAGGGGCTGGCGCTCTCCTATCTGGAGGAGCTCCGGGTCTTTGCCCGGAAGAACGGCCTGACCGATGACCTGGCCCTGTCGGATCTCTGCCGAATCCCGGAACTGTTCACCACCCGCACTGCGGAGGTGGACGAAGAAGCGCTCTGGCGCGATATCTCCGAGACAGCCGACGGCGCCCTGGACAGCTTTATTGCCATGCGCCGGCGGGAGGGCGAAAAGCTCTCGGCTGACCTGGCAGCCAAGCTCTACAATATCCTCACTCTGGTGGAGGCGGTGGAGCGCCGCAGCCCCGAAACGGTGGAAGCCTACCGGCAGCGCCTCTACAAAAAGCTGGGTGAACTGTTGGAGGATCGCCAGATCGACGACAGCCGGGTGCTCACCGAAGCAGCCCTGTTTGCGGATAGGGTGGCTGTGGACGAGGAGACTGTCCGGCTGCGCAGCCACATCGATCAGTTCCGGCATATCCTCACTCTGGAGGAGCCGGTGGGCCGAAAGCTGGACTTCCTGGTGCAGGAGATGAACCGGGAAACCAACACCATCGGCTCCAAGGCACAGGATGCGGAAATGGCCCGCATCGTTGTGGAACTCAAGAGCGAGATCGAAAAGGTGCGCGAACAGATCCAGAATATTGAATAGGCGGTGTATCCCGGAATGAAGCTCATCAACATAGGATTTGGAAATATGGTGTCCGCCAGTCGTCTGGTGGCCATCGTCAGCCCGGAATCGGCGCCGATCAAGCGCATTATCCAGGATGCCCGGGAGCGCGGTACCCTGATCGACGCCACTTATGGGCGCCGGACCCGCGCAGTGATTATCACCGATTCCGATCATGTCATCCTCTCGGCTGTACAGCCCGAGACGGTGGCAAACCGGCTGGATGACGAAGACGAGGATGTGGATGATGAATAATACAAGAGGCCTTCTGGTCGTGGTGTCCGGACCATCCGGTGTGGGCAAGGGCACGATCATGCGCCCGTTCATGGAGCGCAATCACAATGTAAAGTACTCGGTTTCCGCCACCACCCGGGCCCCCCGGGAAGGGGAGATCGATGGGGTGAGCTACCACTTTGTCACCAAGGAGCGGTTCGAGGACCTCATCGAAAACGACGAGATGCTGGAGTATGCCCGGTACAGCGGCAACTACTACGGTACTCCGCGGTTTGCTGTGGAACAGAATCTGGAAGCCGGCATGGATGTGATCCTGGAAATCGAGGTCAAGGGAGCCCAGCAGGTGCGCCGGCGCTGCCCGGAGGCCATTTCGGTGTTCATCATGCCGCCCTCCTTCCAGGAACTTTCCAACCGGCTGCACGGCCGCAAGACCGAGAGCGAGGAAAAAATCATGGAGCGGCTGGATATCGCCCGCAGCGAGATGCAGCTGGCCTATGACTACGATTTTATTCTGGTCAACGATGATGTGGACGAGGCAGTGCGCCAGCTGGAAGTGATCCTGGAAGCTGCCAAGGCCATGCCCAAATATATGAAAGACTTTATTGATGAGGTGAATAACAATGCTTAGACCTGCCATGTCTCAGATTGTAAAGAAAGATGAAAGTGCATACGAGTTTGTGATCGAAGTGGCCCGCCGTGCCCGCGAGATCGTTAACGAATCGGAGGAGCGGGGCGAAGTGCTGGACATCAAGCCGGTACAGCTGGCTGTGGAAGAGTTTGCCAGCGGCTATCCCCGGACTCCCATCCGCTACATCGGCAGCGACGACGAGCAGTGATCCCCAAAACCGAATCAATCGCTTGAAGCAATACCGGCCGGGATTCTCAGCCGGTATTTGTTGTGTCAGGAAATCGAAAGGAGGAGTGGGCCATGGCATGGGTTGCCGCCGTGGCAGTGGACAAGGCCACCCCGCAGTTTGACCGGGAGTACAGCTACCTGGTGCCCGATGGGCTGCCGGTACAGGTGGGCTGCCGGGTCACAGTTCCCTTTGGTCGGGGAAACCGCCGCCGGTTGGGGTTGGTACTCGCTCTGCAAGAGACCGAGAATACCGCCCGGCTCAAGAGGATCGCCACACTGGTGGATCGCCAGCCGCTTCTGGGAGAGGAACAGCTCGGCCTGATGCGCTGGCTGCGGGAACACACCTTCTGCAGCTGGTTCGATGCGGTGCGGGTGATGATCCCGGCGGGCCTTGGCCTGAACCTCGAAGATCAGTTTCTGGCAGAGCCGGGGGCGGAGCTTCCGGCCGATGCCCCCAAGGGGGCAGAGCAGCTGCTGGAGGCGATCCGTGCCGGGCAGGGAAAGACTCCGGAACAGTTGGCCGAGGAGACAGGTGCAAAGGAGCTGCACCGGCTGCTGCAGTATCTGACCGAGTGCGGAGCGGTGCGCAGCGAGATCAATGACCGTCGCCGGGTGCTGGACGAACGGGTGACCATGGTGCGCCCCACCCCGGAGTTTGAGCCGGAAAAGCCGCTGACCAAAAAGCAGGAGCTGGTGCTGACCGTGCTGGAGGAATTCGGCAGCGTTTCGGTGAAGGAGCTGTGCTATTACAGCGGTGTCACCCGGATCGTGGTGGAAAACCTGCGCAAGGCCGGGGCGGTGGAGCTGTACGAACAGACCGTCTATCGGGATCCCTATGCCGGCCGGGAGGACTCCCCCGAGGCAGAACCTATCCACCTTACCCCGGCCCAGCAGATCGCTTACGACACCATTCTGGCCGGGGACCCGGCAAAGCCGGCGCTGCTCTACGGGGTCACCGGCAGTGGCAAGACCCAGGTGTTCCTGCGGCTCATCGACCAGACCCTGTCCGAGGGGCGCAGGGCCATCGTCATGGTGCCGGAGATCAGCCTGACCCCCCAGGTCATCGAGCGGTTCCGCTCCCGCTATGGAAGCCGCACGGCTGTATTGCACAGCTCGCTCACCATGGGGCAGCGCACCGACGAGTGGCGGCGAATCCGGGAAGGGGGAGCGGATATCATCATCGGTACACGCAGCGCCGTGTTTGCACCGGTGGAGAATCTGGGCCTCATCGTCATCGACGAGGAGCAGGAGCGCACCTATCAGTCCGAATCCGCTCCGCGTTTCCGTACTGCCGAGGTGGCACGGGCGCGCTGCTGCTACCACGGGGCCCGGCTGCTGCTCTGTTCAGCGACGCCGTCGGTGGAAAGCTACCACGCCGCCAAAACCGGACGGTACACTCTGGCACAGCTCACCGAGCGGTACTCCGGGCAGCTGCCCGATGTCA
>CAKWRB010000026.1:874-2436 GCA_934845495.1 uncultured bacterium | reverse complement strand
CACCTGCACCGAACGGGTGGGAGAGCTCTTCAGCGAGCCGCTCTGTGCCGAGCTGCTCAAGAATCTGGAGATGGGGCAGCAGTCCATTCTGCTGCTCAACCGCCGGGGGTATCATACGGTGATGAAATGCTCCTCCTGCGGCGAGGCGGTCACCTGTCCCAACTGCTCGGTGGCGATGACCTATCACCGTCAGAACGGACGGCTGATGTGCCATTACTGTGGGCACACCCAGGAGGTCCCCACGGCCTGCCCCAGCTGCGGCAGTTCGCTGGTGCGGTTTGGCGGCGTCGGCACCCAGAAGGCGGAGGAGGAGCTGCAGCGGCTCTTCCCCCAGGCCAGGATTCTGCGCATGGATGTGGATACCACCATGTCCCGGTTTGCCTATGAGGAGAAATTCGGCGATTTTGCAGCCGGAAAGTACGACATCATGGTGGGCACCCAGATGGTCTCCAAGGGGCTCAACTTTCCCCGGGTGACGCTGGTGGGGGTGCTGGGAACCGATATGTCCCTCTACTCCGACGACTTCCGCAGCGTTGAACGCACCTTTTCCCTGCTCACCCAAGTGGTGGGGCGCAGCGGACGCTTTGACCTTCCGGGCCGGGCCTTCATCGAGACGGCCCAGCCCCACAACCCGGTCTTTGCGCTGGCATCTGCCCAGGATTACGAGGCATTTTACCGGGAGGAGATCCTGTTCCGGCAGGTGAACCTCTATCCGCCCTTCTGCAGTCTGCTCACTGTGCAGTTTTCCTCGGTGTCGGAGGAAGATGCCCATACGGGTGCCCGGCTCTTCGGGCAGCTGTTCTCCCGGCTAGCCCAGGCGGAGTATGCCGACCTGCCCATCCGGATGCTGGGCCCGGCAGGGGATTCCCTCTACCGGGTAGCGGGCAAATACCGCTGCCACCTGATCCTCAAGTGCCGCAACGACCGCCGGATGCGGGAGCTGACCCGCCGGGTGCTGCAGCAGTTTTATGCCCAGGCACCGGCCGGGGTGCAGGCGATCCCCGATCTGGACTGATCGCTCCAAATGTTTGACAGCAGCCCCCTTTTTCTTCCGGGGAAACTGTGGTACAATAAAATATATATAACCTGTCCGACCGACAGAACCAATCCAAAACCGACCGATAAAAGGGGATAACGATATGGCAATTCGAGAAATTCGCAAGTATGACGATCCGGTACTGTATAAAGTGTGCCGGCCGGTGGAAAAATTTGATGAGCGGCTGTGGGAACTGCTGGACGATATGGCAGAGACCATGTACGAGGCCAACGGTGTTGGTCTGGCTGCACCCCAGGTGGGGATCCTGCGCCGGGTGGTTGTGATCGATGTGGGTGATGGCATCATCGAACTGGTGAACCCCCGTATCCTGCGCACTGCCGGCAAGGAGACCACCAGCGAGGGCTGCCTTTCCTTCCCGGGCGAATATGGCCTGGTGGAGCGCCCCACCGAGGTGGAGATCGAGGCCCAGGACCGACACGGCAAGTCCTTCCGGATGACCGGACACGATCTGCTGGCCCGCGCCTTCTGCCATGAAACCGACCATCTGGACGGCAAGGTGTTCAAG
>CAKWRB010000026.1:0-864 GCA_934845495.1 uncultured bacterium | reverse complement strand
GGATGAAGAGGATCTGTAAGCATGAGAATCGTATTTATGGGAACCCCCGACTTTGCAGTGCCGTCGCTGCAGGGGCTCATCGACGACGGCCACGAGATCCTGGCTGTCTACACCCAGCCGGATAAGCCGGTGGGGCGCAAGCAGGTGCTGACTCCACCGCCGGTGAAGGCGCTGGCGCTGGAACACGGCCTGCCGGTCTACCAGCCCACCAAGATGCGGGACGGCACCGTGGCGGCCCAGCTGCGGGAGCTGGCCCCCGATCTCATTGCGGTGGTGGCCTATGGGCGCATCCTCCCCAAGGAGATCCTGGAGATCCCGCCCTATGGCTGCATCAATGTGCACGGTTCGCTGCTGCCCAAGTACCGGGGCGCCGGTCCGATCCAGTGGTCGGTGATCAACGGCGAAACCGAGACCGGAATCACTACCATGTATATGGGCGAGGGGCTGGACACCGGAGATATGCTGCTGGTGCAGCGCACCCCCATTGACCCGGAGGAGACAGCTGGCGAGCTGTTTGACCGCCTGGCCCCCATGGGCGCCGACTGCCTGAAAAAGACGGTGCGGGCACTGGAGGAAAAGCGCATCACCCCGGTGAAGCAGGACGAGCAGAAGGCCACCTATGCCCCCATGTTGGACAAGACAATGGCAGAGCTGGATTTCACCCGCCCGGCCAGCGAACTGCACAACCTGATCCGGGGGCTCAACCCCTGGCCGGTTGCCCACACCCGCTATGGCGATAAAAAGCTCAAGATCTTTTCTGCCCGAGTGGAGAACGGCACCGGGGAGCCGGGCACCGTTCTGGATGCCGAGCAGTTTGTGATCGCCTGCGGTAAGGGTGCCCTGCGCTTTACCGAAGTACAGTTG
>CAKWRB010000025.1 GCA_934845495.1 uncultured bacterium | reverse complement strand
GTGTACTGTGGATGATTGACCGCCTGATCTGACCGCAAGTTTTCCACTGAGCCGTTGACCCACTGTGGAAAACTTCCATGCAAATCAAAAAAGAGCCGCCTGCTCCTCTCTCGGGAACAGGCGGCTCTTGTCTATTTCAGAACAGGGAAACTCAGCCGTTCTGGCGCTTATCGATCACTTCGGGGCTAAACTCCTCCACTGTCTTTTCGTTGACGGTGAGCTCAGGCAGAGCGGTGACCCACTCCTGCACCATGGCGTCAAACTCCTCAGCCTTCATCTCCTGCAGCAGGACCGACTTGCGGGCGGTCAGC
This sequence comes from uncultured bacterium, assembly GCA_934845495.1. Classification (GTDB taxonomy): domain Bacteria; phylum Bacillota; class Clostridia; order Oscillospirales; family Ruminococcaceae; genus Avimicrobium. Next base: position 11,032 of record CAKWRB010000025.1, on the reverse strand, counting down.
TCGCTGCCATCGGGGTCCAGCTCCAGCTTCTGCACCACATAGTAGTTATTGCTGGTCTCGATGATCTTTACCTCGCCCACAGCCATGGCATGGCTCTCGGTGCGGTAGGCCTCGGGCACCGAGGTATTCTGTACATTCACCACATTGTCGTACTCGGCGGGGTCGGACTCCTCCTCAGCCGGCTTTTCGCCGTCGGTGGATTCCTCCTCGTCCTTCTTCTGCTCAGCCTCCATCTCCTTGATGATGGTGAGGATATCCTCGCCATTCTGGAGGCGGCTCAGGGTGGCTTCAGCCTGGGCCTTGCCGCTCTCGGGCAGGGTTTCGCCCTCCTTCAGCTCCTCCTCGGCCTTCTGCAGTTCCTCCTGGGTCATGGTATCTACCTTGGTCTTGGCATAGCTCACAGCCCGGGTGCGGTCATAATTTTCGGTGAAGTACTTCTTATACTCCTCCTCAGTCGGGGCCAGCTCACCGCCCTCGCCGTAGAAGTGCTGGAACAGGTCACCGGTCTTGACGGTGTACTCCAGCATCTTCTGGTAGGAATCCCGGTTGACGCCCATCAGGGTGTAGGATTCGCCGTAGCTCTTCCACACATTGTCCACCATGGTCTGGATGTTGGTGTTCTCCGCCTCGGTGAGCGACAGGCCCAGCTTCTCGAACTTGCTGGTGACCGCCAGATACTGCTTGGTGAGATTCAGGGCTGTCTCCCGGATCCACTGGTCGGCAGACTTATCCTCGATGCTGCTCTCCAACAGGGTGTCGCCGCCGGTGGCATACTGGCCGGCTGCATTGTAGGCGGTATACATATTCTGCACATAGATGCCGGTGGGCACCTCCTGGTTGTCCTCGCCGTACTTGAGGATCCAGCTGGTGCTGCCCAGGGTACAGGCCGACAGGCTCAGGGACAGGGCCGCAGCCAGTGCCACGGCAGTCAATTTTTTCATCATCATTGTCTCTTCCCTTCAGTCCCGGCCGGGAACAGCGTTCCGGCGGCAGGACTCCGATTTTTTTGCAGGCAGGCAAGCTGCCGCACCGGCTCAGAATGCCGGATTTTTATACAACTGCTATTCTACCACAAGCCGGCGGAAGAAGTCCATCCGGCGGTTGTAAAAAAGCGTAAACTTTCTCTTAATTTCCAGCGGCGGGGGCCGGTACAGCAGATTCCATGGCGGCCAATGCCTCCTCGATGGCGGCAATGGGGCCCTGCCCGGCCTTGGGGCGCACCAGATAGTAGGGTTTCTGCCCCGAAGCGCCCACCATCACCCGGCCCTTGAGGGTGGAAGCCAGCCCGGAGGCCAGCACCATATCCACCCGTTCGGGGTAGAGGAACAGCCCCTGATCCCGCTGGGCGATTTCCTTGATGCCCAGCGCTGCGGCACGGCCCCGGACCAGCGCCACATCGATGAGCCCCTGCACCGCTGCCGGCGGATCGCCAAAGCGGTCGATGAGCTCGTCGGTGACATCGAAGGCATCGTCCTGGTTCTGGATGGCTGCAATCTTTTTGTACACATCGATGCGCTGGGACAGTCCCCGGATATAGCTTTCAGGGATATGGGCACCGATGTTGAGGTCCACCATACACTCGGCGCTGGTGCGCTCGGGGGCTTCACCCTTCTGCTCGGCGATGGCCTCTCCCAGCAGCCGCAGGTACATATCGTATCCCACGGCCTCCATGTGGCCATGCTGCTGGGCGCCCAGCACATTGCCGGCGCCGCGGATCTCCAGATCTCGCATGGCAATGCGGAAGCCAGAACCGAAGGAGGTGAACTCCTTGATGGCGGAAAGCCGCTTCTCCGCCACCTCAGTGAGCTGCTTGCCCCGGGTGAAAGTGAAGTAGGCATAAGCCCGACGGGTGGAACGCCCCACCCGGCCCCGGATCTGATAGAGCTGGGAGAGGCCCATGCGGTCGGCATCCTCGATGATGAGGGTGTTGCAGTTGGGGACATCCACACCTGTTTCGATGATGGTGGTGCAGACCAGGATATCGATCTCCTGGTCCACCAGCTGCTGCCAGATGCGGGAGAGCTGCTCCTCGGTCATCTTGCCATGAGCGGTGACGATTCGGGCATCCGGCGCCATTTCGGCAATCTTCCGAGCGCAGGCATCGATGCTCTCCACCCGGTTGTGCAGGTAAAACACCTGTCCGCCCCGGCGCAGCTCCCGGCGGATGGCCGCTGCCAGAATCTCCCGGTCGTATTCCAGCACATAGGTCTGCACCGGGTGGCGGTCCTGGGGGGCCTCCTCGATGACCGACATATCCCGGATGCCGCTCATGGCCATATTGAGGGTGCGGGGAATGGGCGTGGCCGAAAGGTTGAGGACATCCACGGTGTGAAACATCTCCTTGAAGCGCTCCTTATGTGCCACACCGAACCGCTGCTCCTCGTCGATGATGGCAAGGCCCAGATCCTTGAACTGCACATCCTTCTGGATCACCCGGTGGGTGCCGATGACGATGTCCACCAGTCCCCGGCGGATGTCCTTGATGATCTCCTCCTGCTGCTTGGGGGTGCGGAAGCGCGAGAGCAGCTCGATGCGCACCGGATACCCCTCCATGCGGCGCAGGAAGGTCTGGTAATGCTGCCAGGCCAGGATAGTGGTGGGCACCAGCACAGCGCACTGCTTGCTGTTCATCACGCACTTGAATGCCGCCCGGATGGCCACCTCGGTCTTGCCGAAGCCCACATCGCCGCAGAGCAGCCGGTCCATGGGCTGGGACCGCTCCATATCCTGCTTGATCTCGTCGATGCAGCGGAGCTGGTCGTCAGTCTCCTCGTAGGGGAACCGGGCCTCGAACTCCCGCTGCCAGTCGTTATCCGGGTCGAAGGCAAAGCCCTTGGCCTGCATGCGCTGGGCATAGAGGCGGATCAGCTCGTCCGCCATATCCGCCACCGCTTTCTTGACCCGGGCCTTGGTCTTGTTCCACTCGGCGGAGTTGAGCTTGTTGAGGCGGACACTGCCGTCCTCGCCGCCTCCGCCGATGTACTTGGACACCAGATCCAGCTGGGTCACCGGCACAAAGAGCATATCGGTGCCGGCATAGCGGATCTTGATGTAGTCCTTGACCACCCCGTGGATCTCCCGCTTGATGATGCCCTCGAACACGCCGATGCCGTGGGTGACATGCACCACATAGTCGCCGGGGGTGAGATCGGCCAGCGAACGGATGGGATCGGATTTCTGCTTTGCCTTGCGGCGCTTTTTAAGCGAAGCGCCCACCCGGCCGTGGGTGAACACCGCCAGCTTGATCTCGGGATACTCAAAACCAGCGGACAGGCTGCCCGGCAAGACATAGACCTTCTTCGGGGTCAGGGCAGGGAGGTCAGCGGCATAGTCGGCATTGTAGCCCTTGCCCACCAGGTCGCTTGTCAGGGCGCGCCCGGCCTTTTCGGTGCCTGCCAGGATGCAGATGGTGTAGCCGCTGTCCAGGTAGGCATCCAGATCCTCAGTGAGGTGGGCCAATTCGCCGCCCCACACCGCCAGCTGCACCGCATCGATGTTGTACAGCTCCTTGAGCGGGATATCCCCGATGCTCCGGGTAAAGGTATCCAGGAAGAGGGTGGGATGCAGCGCGGCCTCCTCGGCAATGCAGTCGTAGTCCATCAGATAGCGGTCGCAGCCCTCAAACAGCACCCCCTCCTCAAAGAGGATCTTCATGTCCTCGGTCATCAGGCGGTTGGCGCTGCGCAGCTCCTCCCGGACACCGGCCGGCTCGCAGACAAAGAGCGGCGCATCGTCGGGGATATAGTCCAGCAGGGTACAGCGGCGCTCATAGAGCACCGGCAGGTACTTGTCGATGTTCTGGAGGGTCAGGCCGTCCCGGAGCTTGCCGGCATCGCCGAGCAGATGCTCCTTGGCTGGGGCGGAGTACTTGCCCCGGAGCTTTTTGGCCCGGGCTTCCAGATCGTCGGCAAAGCTTTCCGGCGAACCGTAGAGCACCTCCCGGGCCGGGGTGATCATACAGCGTTTGCAGTTGTCCTCCCGGCGCTGGGTATCGGTCTTAAAGACGGCGATGCTGTCGATCTCGTCCCCCCAGAACTCCAGGCGGAACGGGTCGGGCATATGGGGCGGATAAAAATCGATGATGCCGCCCCGCTGGGAGAACTGGCAGACACCGTCCACCTGGTCCCGGCGCTCATAGCCGGCGGCCAGCAGGTGGGCGATGACCTCCTCCGGGGAGATGGCCTGGCCGGCGGTAAGGGTGGTGCAGTGCTGGCGCAGCGTCTCCGGGGGAATGGTGCGCTGCAGGGCGGCCTCTGCCGAGGCCACCACCACCAGCTCCTCACCCCAGGCCAGGGATTCCAGCGCCCGCAGCCGGGCAAATTCATACTCCCGGGAAACGCCCTCCACATCCCGGAAGGAAAACTCCCGGGACGGGAAAAGCACCGCCTTCTCCTCCCCATAAAACCGGTTGAGGTCCTCGGTCATCCGGGCGGCTTCCGGTTCGTCCGGCACGATCACCAGCCGGCTGCCATCGGCAAGTGCCCAGGCAAAATGCACCTTGTGAATCTGGGAAAGGCCGGTGACCAGCATGGGGGTGACCCCGTCTGCCAGTTTTTGCCGGATCTCCCGGAACGCACTCAGCTGCTCTGCCGCAGTCAAAAAGCCCTTCATCTCGTCTTTTCCCTCCTCTGCTCTCCTGCTTCTTACAGGAATTTACGCATCATCTTATGGGGCTGGCCTTCATCGTAGAGGAGGCCTCCCTCCTCCTGGTAGCCCAGCGCCGCATACATCTTAATGGCATGCAGCTGGGCGGAGAGCTCGATCTCCCGGGCGCCCAGGGTGTGGAGATACTCCTCCAGCTCCTGCACTGCCCGGCTGCCCAGCCGCTGGCCCCGGCGCTCCCGGAGCACCGCCACCCGGCCCAGCACCCAGACCCCCTCCGAGTTCCGGTAGCTGCGGGCGGTGGCAATGCCCTCCTCGCCGTCGTAGATGCACAGATGCACCGCCTCGGCATCATGGTCGTCGAACTCATTCTTGTAGCCCTGCTCCTCCATGAACACCGCCGTGCGCACCATCCGGGCGCCGGGGTTCTCCTGCAGGCTGCGGGTGATCCTTGTGGTGTACATCGAAAGGTCCTCCTCAGCTGTTGTAGCGATTCATAGCCTCGTCCAGCCGTCCGGCTACAAACAGCCGGACAATGTCCTCACAGTGGCTGCGCCCTGCTCCTTGGTAAAGCGCCCCAGCACCCAGTTGGCCAGGTCGTAATCGGGGTGCGGCTTTTCCCCCACCCCCAGCTTGATCCGGGCAAAGTCGTCCCGGCCCAGCAGATAAATGATGTTCTTGAGCCCGTTGTGGCCGCCGGCGCTGCCCTTGCGGCGAATGCGCAGCCGGCCCGGTGCCAGTGAGATGTCATCGCAGATCACCAGCAGCTTTTCCACTGGAATCTTGTAGAACTGCATGGCATCCCGCACCGATTCCCCTGAGAGGTTCATATAGGTGGAGGGCTTGAGGAAGGCCACCCGGTGGCCATCGATAACAGTATCGCCGATGAGGCCCTTGAATTTCAGGCGCTTGATGTCGAAGCCCAGTTTTTCCGCCATGATGTCCATGGCGATGAAACCGGCATTGTGGCGGGTGTTTTCATATTGGGAGCCGGGATTTCCCAGCCCTACCACCAGGAATTCCGGTGCCTGACCGGCGGTGGTTGTCTGTGAGCGAAACAGCATCTGCTTTCCTTTCCTATGGGTAACATTTCATTAGACGCCGCAAGGGCGGGATGGGGAACTCCCCCACCCCGCCTGCGGCAGATGTTCATTGTATTGGGTCAGCGGTACTTCCGCCAAAAAAGCCGGAAACTCAGCTGAAGAGGGGAGATACCGGCTTATCCTCGTAGATGCGCTCGATGGCATCGGCAAAGAGGGGAGCCACCGGCAGCGAAACGATCTTCTTGCAAGAGGTATCCCGAACCGGAATGGTATCCAGCAGGACCATCTCCTTGAACACACTGTTCTCGATGCGCTCGATGGCCGGGCCGGACAGAACACCGTGGGTGGCGCAGCCGTATACTTCCTTGGCCCCGCCGCGCTCCACCAGAGCAGCAGCAGCGTTGCAGATGGTGCCGGCAGTATCGATGATATCGTCCACGATGATGCAGGTCTTATCCTTGACATCGCCGATGATGTTCATCACTTCCGATACATTGGGACGGGGACGGCGCTTGTCGATGATGGCGATGGGAGCGCCCAGACGGTCGGCAAACTTTCTGGCGCGGGTTACCGAACCCAGGTCAGGCGATACCACAACCAGATCCTCCCGGGCAAAGTCCTTGAACTTTTCCACAAAGTAGGGAGCCAGCAGCGGAACGCCCTGCAGATGGTCCACCGGGATATCGAAGAAGCCCTGGATCTGCGAAGCGTGCAGGTCCATGGTGAGAACACGGTCGGCACCGGCAGCGGTGATCAGGTCTGCCACCAGCTTGGCAGAGATGGGATCGCGGCTCTTGGCCTTGCGGTCCTGACGGGCATAGCCGTAGTAGGGGATCACAGCGGTGATCCGGCCAGCGGAAGCGCGCTTGAATGCATCGATCATAATGAGCAGCTCCATCAGGTGATCGTTGACCGGGCTGCAGGTGGACTGGACTACAAACACATCGGAACCGCGCACCGACTCGTTGATGGAAACTGCAATCTCACCATCCGAGAAGGTCTTGACCTCTGCATCGCCCAGGGGCAGGCCCAGATGCCGCGCGATCTGCTCGGCTACCTGCGGGACAGAGTTGGCTGCGAAAATTTTGATGTCCTTGCCGTGAAAATTCATCTTTCATTTCTCCCTCTTGTATATTCACTCCCCCGGCGGCGGACCCTCCGTCCCGGCGGTTGTGATCCCTGTTTTTTCTTGTCCTGCCGGGTTACCGGCGGTACTTTCCCTTTTCGGCTGCCCAGCCGGGCTTGGTCTCCTGATGGGCGCGCCCCACTGCCAGTGCATCATCGGGGATATCCTCGGTGACGGTGGTGCCGGCAGCGATCACACTGCCCGCCCCGGCCGAAACCGGTGCAATAAAGTTGGTGTTGCATCCGATGAAGGCGCGATCGCCGATCCGGGTACGGAACTTCTGCTTGCCATCGTAATTGGCGGTGACAACGCCGCAGCCCACATTGACCTCGCTTCCCACATCGCTGTCCCCCAGGTAGCTCAGATGAGCCACCGAGGTCTTCTCCCCAATCCGGGAGTTCTTGATTTCCACAAAGTTGCCGATCTTGGCGCGCTCGCCGATCCGGCTGCCGGGGCGCAGGCGGGCATAGGGGCCGATCCGGGCGCCGCCCGCTACCCAGCTCTCCTCGCCGGTGCTCTGCTCTACGCAGGCACCCTCGCCAACCTCACAGCCGGTGAGCATGGTGTACGGGCCGATCTGGCAACCCTCTCCGATCCGGCTCCGGCGCAGGATGCACCCGGGCAGTACCGTGGTATCCCGTCCGATGACCGTATCCGGGCAGATCACCACCGAATCCGGGAAGGGAATATTCACCCCCCGGTCCAGCTGCTGGTCGATCACCCGTCTGCGGGCGATCTCATTGAGCCGGGCCAGTTCTCTCCGACTGTTTGCGCCCAGGATCACATCGGGGCTCTCCGCCCGGTAGATGCCTGCCGGACGCTGTTCCGCCACAGCGATGGCTACCGTATCGGTGAGATAGTATTCCCCCTGGGCGTTGTCGGTACCCAGCTTGTTCAGGGCATCCAGCAGGAAGGCCGCCTCGAACCAGTAGATACCCGAATTGACCTCTTGGATCAGCCGGGTCTTTTCGTCGGCATCCCGCTGTTCCACAATGGCCCGCAGCCCGCCGTTTTCATCCCGGATCATCCGGCCGTAGCCGGTGGGGTCCTCCAGCCGGGCTGCCACCACCGTCAGGTCATGGCCGTTTTCCCGGTGTTCCTGCAACGCCCCCCGGATGGTCTTCTCATCCACAAACGGCGCATCTCCGCACAGCACCAGCACCGAACAGTCCCGGTGCTCCTCCAGGAAATCCGCCGCCATCATCACCGCGTGGCCGGTTCCCAGTTTTTCCGCCTGTTCGGCTGTACGGCAGCCGGCAGGCAGCACCGCCCGCACCTCGTCGGCATCCGGCGCCACCACCACGCACAGCTCCTCGACCTCCGCCTGACGGCAGCTGTCGATCACCCAGCTCAGCATCGGTTTGAACAGCACTTCGCACAGCACCTTGGGGTGACGGGACTTCATCCGCTTTCCATCGCCCGCCGCCAGAATCAGCGCACAGGTTTTATCCATTTTTCATACCACCTCCACAGAGAGTATATGAACCGCCGGATTTCTAATGCCGCACGATTTTCTCTGCCTTTATTATCGCAATAAGCGCTCTTTTTTTCAAGGGGTAGCCGCCATCCCGGGGAAATTCCGGGCAAAATCCCCAAGAAACGCCCGGACGCTCCACCCGAATTGTGGATTTCTTCAGCCTTACAGAGTAAAGAGCCGCCGGCTGTTGTGCATCGAAACACTCATGGCCAGCCCGATGCCCAGGTAGGTGGCCACCACCGAGGTGCCGCCGCCCGAAAAGAGGGGCAGTGTAACGCCGATCACCGGCAGCACACTCAGGCACATGCCCACATTCATCACCGTCTGGGAGGCGATCATCATAAAGACCCCCACACAGATGTACCGCCCCAGGCGGTCCTTGGCCCGGTGGCTCACCTGCAGGATGCGCAGGCAGAGTGCTGTGAGCACACCCAGCACCAGCAGGCAGCCGATCAATCCCAGCGCCTCGCCGATGAAGGAGAAGATAAAGTCGTTATACATCTCCGGGACATACTGGTGGTTCCCGGAGAAGACCCCTTTGCCCCAGAGCTTGCCCGAACCCAGGGCGATGCGTCCCAGCCGCTGCTGGTAGCCGCTGCCGGCGGGGTCCAGGTCGGGGTTGAAGAGGGTAATGATGCGCATCCGCTTGTCCTCGTCCATCAGTCCGTACCAGATCACCGGCAGGGCGGCGATGCTCAGACCGCCGGCGGCGAGGATATACTTCCAGGCCAGCCCGGCGGTAAAGAGCATACCGCAGGCAACGAACAGGAACACCATCGCCGAGCCATGGTCGCCCTGGAGCATGATGAGCAGCACCGGCACTGCGGCATGACAGAGCACCGGGACCAGCACTCCGGGCTGATTGAGGTTGTCCTCGGCCTTCTGGAGATGATAGGCAAAGGTGATGATGAACGAGAGCTTGAGCAGCTCCGAGGGCTGGAAGGTAAGCCCCACAAAGGGGATCCGCAGCCAGGCCATGTCGTCCGCCCGGCCAATACCCAGCACAAAGGTGAGCCCCACCAGCGCATAGGCCAGCGGCAGGTGCAGCCTCCACAGGTCGGCCATCGTCTGGTAGTCGATGCGGGAGATCACCACCATGGCACAGCAGCCCAGCCCGGCAGCCACGATCTGTACGATGACACGGTCCAGCTTTACATAGTCGGAATCCCAGATGCCCAGGAGCATCAGCACACTGAAGGCCGACGAAAACAGGCACAGCCCCCAGATCACCTTGTCGGTGAGTTTATAATAGCGGACAATGCCGCTCCAGATTTTCTTCATTTGTCTCCTCCAGGCCCGATCTTCCGGGAACGGGAATTTTTCCTGTCTTTTATTATAAGCCCCGGGGCTTCCCGGCGCAAGCCGCTCCCGGGAGAATTCACAGTTTGGATACAGCTCCAGGAAGCGCTTTCCTTTCTTGTATGAGCGGCCGGTTCGTGATATAATATCCGAAAAGCGGATATGGAACGGTTCGCAGGTGGTGAAGGGGTTTCCTTTGGCTGCTCTGCGGCATATTCGACCCGCCCGTTCGGACAAAACGGGTTCCAGTGCCTCAGTGAAAAACAGTCAAATACATCACCCTACTCAAGGAGGTCAAACGAAATCATGCTCAGTGACATCGAAATCGCTTCCGCAGCCAAGATGCTGCCCATCGACCAGATCGCACAGGATCTCGGCGTACTGCCCGAAGAACTGGAGCCCTACGGCCGCTACAAGGCCAAACTTGCCGAAAGCATCTACAAGCGCCTGGCAAACCGGGAGAACGGCAAACTGGTCCTGGTGACCGCCATCAACCCCACTCCCGCCGGTGAGGGTAAAACCACCACCACCGTCGGTTTGGGCGAGGCTATGCCCCGCATCGGCAAAAAGGCTGTGATCGCCCTGCGCGAGCCCTCCCTCGGCCCGGTGTTCGGTGTCAAGGGCGGCGCTGCCGGCGGCGGCTACTCCCAGGTTGTACCCATGGAGGACATCAACCTCCACTTCACCGGGGATATGCATGCCATCACCGCTGCCAACAACCTGCTCTGCGCCCTCATCGACAACCACATCCAGCAGGGCAATGTGCTGGGCATCGATCCCCGCCGCATCCTCTTCAAGCGCTGCCTGGATATGAACGACCGCGCCCTGCGCCACACCATCATCGGTCTGGGCGGCAAGCCCAACGGCACCCCCAGAGAGGACGGCTTCCAGATCACCGTGGCCAGTGAGGTCATGGCGATCCTCTGCCTGGCTGCCGACCTACCCGACCTCAAAAAGCGTCTGGGCGATATCCTGGTGGCCTACACCTATGCCGGAGAGCCGGTGTTCTGCCGGGACCTGAAGGCAGAGGGCTCGATGACCGCCCTGCTCAAGGATGCCATCAAGCCCAACCTGATCCAGACCCTGGAGAACACCCCGGCCCTGATGCACGGCGGCCCCTTTGCCAACATCGCCCATGGCTGCAACTCGGTGCGCGCCACCAAGCTGGCCCTGAAACTGGCCGACTACTGCATCACCGAAGCAGGCTTCGGCTCCGACCTGGGCGCCGAAAAGTTTATGGACATCAAGTGCCGCATGGCTGGCCTGGCCCCCTCCTGTGTGGTGGTGGTGGCTACCGTGCGGGCGCTGAAATACAACGGCGGCGTGCCCAAGGCGGAGCTCTCCGCGGAGAACGTCCCCGCCTTGGAGAAGGGCATCGTCAACCTGAAGGCCCACGTTGAGAACATGCAGAAGTTCGGCGTGCCGGTGGTGGTGGCCATCAACCGCATTGGCTCCGACACCGACGCGGAGCTGGCTGTCATCGAC
>CAKWRB010000024.1:7253-11767 GCA_934845495.1 uncultured bacterium | reverse complement strand
ACCTGGACGGCAGTGAATTTGCCGGGCTGGGATCGGGGTCGAATAACTATGCAGCGACCAATCCGCAGCTGACAGAACGGGTGGAGAAGGATCTGGCAGATTTTCTTGCAAAGAATCCATCGGTTCGGGCAGAGGAGATCCCCACCGATCTGCTTACGGCTTCCGGTTCCGGTCTGGACCCGGATATTTCTCCCGAAGCCGCAGAGATCCAGGTCCCCCGTATTGCAGCAGCCTCCGGTTTGAGCGAGAAAGCGGTACAGGAAATCATTGACCGGCATACCAGTGGGAAGCTGCTGGGGATCTTCGGAGAGGATACCGTAAATGTCCTCCGGGTCAATCTGGATCTGGCTCAGGCAATGGGGATTTGCTGAATGTGAAAGGAGTACGGTCATGACAGAGCTGCACATCTATCACCAGGTGCGGGATATACCGCTGGAATCGTTTCCGGTCAGTCCGTCTGTGCAGATGTTGCTGACAGTTCTGCATGGGATGCAGCAATGGATGCAGTCGGTTCCCCGTGTCAGCCGGGATTCGGAGCAGGGATCGGGGGTTTGCCTCCTGTTTCGGGACAGCGCCTGTGCTGCGGAAGATCTGCTTCAGCAGTTTGGCAGTGAACTGGCTGCACTGTCCCGGAGATGGAGGGTGGATCTCTATGGGACAGAGCCCCTGTCCCAGGAGACAGTCTGGTATCGCTTTACAGAAGAGGAGGGGCAGTATCGGGCCAGGGAGTCCTCCTTGTCCGGTCGCTCCGCCGAAACGCTGCGGTCGCCCTGCCTCTGCCTTTCCTGTGCAGAGAGCGGTGCTGTACAGGCATTGGTGCAGCTGTTCCAGGCGATGGACTGGAACCATGGGATCGCAGCGATGGACCGGGTTTTCAGTGAATGGTTGGGCGAGGAGTGCCGTCCGTATCGGTCCGAACCGGGGCTGTACTGCTATGAGGGAATCGATCCTGTCCCGGAGCCGGAACAATGCCTTGCAGCCCTGAGCCTGGAACAGAAGGTACGGCTGTGGATCTCCTTCCTGGACGAGGACCGGGAGTGTGTGGAGTTTTGCTGGCTGTATGATGCAATCCTGCACCACACTCTGGAGAATCGGATCGAATGGGAACTGTCGCTGTACCAGGCGTTGAAACAGCTTGGCTATACGGTTCAGGCTGACCCGGAACGGTTTATGCTCCGGGATGGGCAGGGGCGGCCCCGGTATTTCAGTGCCGATGGCTTCCGGAATTCGGAACGCTCCTTGATGAAGCTCCTGTTCCCACTGAATTTCCGGGACTGACAGGAGGGGCGGCTTTCCCAAAAACAGACAGGGCCGGAGTGCTGCAAACGCACTCCGGCCTTGTTTTGCTATTCAGAAAGGTTTACATCAGCGGGGCGAAGGGGAGGAAAATGCATTCGGCAAACTTCTCGCCCTTGCCGCGGCTCAGGAACTGGTCGTAATGATAGGGATCACAGTGGAGGATATCCTCCTCAAAGATGCGGATGTAGTCCTGCACCAGGTCGTTGGAATAAAAGACCCCACAGATCTCGTCATCCACCATCAGGGAACGCATATCCATATTCACCGAACCGATGCAGCACAGCTCGTCGTCGATGGTCATGGTTTTGGCATGGATGTAGCCGCGGTACTTGTACACCTTGGCGCCGAATTCCATGATCTGGCCGGTGTAGTAGGTGGTGACCGGGTCCAGGAAGAAGCTGGCCTTGATCCCCGGGATCATCAGCTCGATCTCCACGCCGGAGGCGGCTGCGGTTTTCAGCGCATCCAGGACCGAGGCATCCGGAATGAAGTAGGGGGACTGGATGCGGATCTTTTTCCGGGCGCTGCGGATCATACTCAGATAGTTCATTTTGACCGCTTCCTTGTCGTTATCCACACCGCCGACAATGAACTGGCACAGGTTGGGTGTTTTGCGCTGGGGCGGCAGATGCAGGGAACCCAGATAGTCCACCATCTCTTCCCAGTCCTTCCGGCGGACAGCGCAGAGCAGATCGGTCATGAAGTAGGCGTCCAGATTGGCAACACAGGCGCCAGTCAGTCGGATCTGGGTATCCCGCCAGGGGTTTTTCTTGGTGGCCAGATTGGCATACTGCTTGCCGATGTTCATGCCGCCGATGTACCCGATTTGGTGGTCGATGGAGACGATTTTGCGGTGGCTGCGGTAATGGGTCAGATAGGGCTTGACACGGATCACCTTGCCGCCGGCATCCACCAGCGGCTGGAACATCTTGCGCGGGGTTGGGATATTGGCGATGAAATCGCACATGACCAGAACGGTGACCCCCTCTTTGGCCTTTTCGGTCAGGGCGCGGACCAGGGCTTCTCCCATCACATCGTGGTGGATGGTGTAAAAGAGTACATAGATGTTCTCCTTTGCGGCCTTGATGTCCTGGAACAGCGCCTGATAGTGGGCTTCGCCGCTGGTGTAGAGGCGATAGTCATCGTAACAAGTGACGGGGCTGTTGTTGTAGGTGGAATTGAACTGGATGACCTGAAAGTCCTCCTCGGAAAACTGCTGCCCGGCCAGAAGATCCTCGGGGGCCCTGGCTGCCGGAAGGCGCTGGCTCATCCGCTTGCGGCGGAGGGCAGCGGTGAGCTTGATGGCGGTGGTGCTGCCAAAGATCAGATAAAGCAGGACGCCGAAAAAGGGCATACAGACCATAACCAGCACCCAGAGCAGGGCCTCGGTGGGGTTTTTCCGCTCCAGAAAGATGACAGCCAGAATGGTGGAGACATAGATGAGCAGCAGAATCAGGTTCAGCATAGGCAAACCTCCTGTTTTACAGCTGGATTACAGCAGGGGGGCAACGGCCTTGGCAATGAATCCAAGCATCCGGCGCTTGAAGGGTTCGGCCCCAAGCGTATCCAGGGTGATCTCACGGCACTTGGCCTGGGTCTGTTCAAAGTCCTCGGCAATGGCAGGGATGCAATCGGTTCCCCACAGGTAGGTGCCGCATTCAAAGTGGTGGTACAGGCTGCGGTAATCCAGGTTGATGGTGCCAACCACTGCCTCCTGGTCGTCGCAGACAAAGACCTTGGCATGGACGAAACCGGGGGTGTATTCGTAGATCTTTACACCGGACTTCAGCAGTGACTTGTAATGGGTCAGCGCCAGGGCAAAGGGAACATACTTATCCGGTACACCCGGCAGCATGATGCGTACATCCACCCCGCGTTCTGCAGCATATTTCAGGGCATTTTCCAGCTCCCCATCCAGGATCAGGTAGGGGGTCATGATGTGGACATAGCGGTGCGCCCGGTTGAGCATATCCATGTAGACCTGTTCGCCCACCTTATCATCATCCAGGGGACAGTCGCCATAGGGCATCACAAAGCCGTTTTCCGGTTCGGCCGGGATCTCCACATTCAGATAGGGGCCAAAGTCGGCCTCCTTTTCGTCCAGGTACCACATGTGCAGGAACATCCGGGTAAAGCTGCGGGCAGCCTCGCCGCGCACCATCACAGCAGTATCCTTCCAGTGGCCGTGCTTTTCAAAGGCATTGATGTATTCGTCCGCCAGGTTGATGCCGCCGTTGAAGGCCACTTTGCCGTCGATGACCAGGATCTTGCGGTGATCCCGGTAGTTGTAGTGGGTGGATACAAACGGCTTGACCGGTGCAAACATCTTGCACTGGATCCCCAGTTTCTGCAGACGCTGGGGATAGTCATGCGGCAGGGTGGAAAGCTCACAGGTACCGTCGTAGAGGATGCGCACCTCGACCCCTTCCTGAACCTTCCGGGCCAGGATCTCCAGGATCTTGCCCCACATTTCACCTTCGTCCACAATGAAGTATTCCAGGAAGATGAAATGCTCGGCCTGTTCCAGCTGGATCAGCATTTCGCGGAATTTATCCTCGCCCAGGGGGAAGTAGGTGACGGCGGTGTGGCCGTAGACCGGGTAACAGCCGCTGCGCCGTATATAGCGGGACAAGGCTGCGGCACCCGGATCGGCCTGTTCCAGGGCCTGCTCGATGGCAGGGTCCTGCTCCAGGGAGTGTTCAGTCTCCTCATTGAGCTGGGCATAGCGCTTTTGCAGGGTGCGGTGACCGAAGTTCTTCTGTGTGTAGAGAAACAGCAGGGCACCAAACACCGGCAGAAGCATGACCGTGACCAGCCAGGTGATCTTGGCGGTGGGGTCCATCGAGCTGTTGAGCAGGTACAGGACCATAAAGACGGTGAAAATCACAACGCCGCCATAGATATGGGGGAGGAAGGCTTCAAACCAGTGGAAAATACTGAACAGGAACAGGACCTGAATGGCGAGCAGGACCAGGATCAGCCCGGAACGGCTGAAAATCATCTGGAAGATGCCGCGCTTTCCCTTTTCCAGCAGGCGCAGTCCGGTTTCTTTGGATTCATTGATCATAGTAGGCTCCTTTTCTGTCGGTGCGAAATGGCGTGTGCCGGATTGGAGGTGTCATCGCACTCAAACACTTCTATTGTATCATATTGAAAAATGATTTGAATTTGAAAATTGTAAATATTCGTCAAATAAATACCGGTTCGGATGGTAA
>CAKWRB010000024.1:0-7243 GCA_934845495.1 uncultured bacterium | reverse complement strand
TAAAGGGGTGGAGCATTCTATCCGGGCAGGCGCTTGGAGAGCAGGATCTCCAACGGCTCACCGGGCAGCAGCAGGGCCCCACAGTCCACATATCCATGCTTCCGGTAGAAGAATTGTGCCTGCTTGTCCGATCGGGTGGAGGTCATCACGGTCCGGTGCTGCTGCCGGCGCATCTCCTCCTCCCAGAACCGGATCAGCTGAGTGCCATAGCCCTTTCCACGCTCGTCCTCGGCCAGGAAGAGCAGGTTCATAAAGGGTAGGTTGTCCCAGAACAGGCTGTATCGCAGGCAACCCACCAGTTCCTGTCGGATCTGGACCAAAACACGGCCGTCGCGGATGCATTGTTCCAGTTCGAAGGGGGCAAGGTGCTGGTCCAGCTTCCGGAGCTGCTCCAAATCGTTTTTCTGGGCATATCGGACCATGTTGTTTCACCTCTGTGGATCGATTGGATTCAGTTTCATCATAATATGGCTGGCACGGAGTTCCAATCCGCAGAATAAAAGGACCTGTACAGCAGCAGTGCGGTACAGGTCCTGGAATAACATGGGAAATTGCAAAATAGGAATCAGCCCACCGGGCAGCAGCGCATCAGCAGGCCAGTAGCTTCGATGATGTAGCGGGTATCCCGGCCGAAGTCGGAGTCCCGGCTCTCCAGATACTGCTGGTGCAGTGCCTCCAGAGCTGCAATCAGGTCAAGGGAGTCGGCCGAGTGGTCCGGGAAGGAATATTCCGGAAGATGCTCCGCAAGATAGAGACGCAGCTGGGTCTCGTAGACATGATGGGAGGCCAGGCTGTCCGGCCAGTGGTCGTTGTGGGGGAAGGTGAAGGCATCTGCCACATAGTGGGTCAGCTTGCCCAGGGTGTAGTAGTTCCACAAGTTCCAGCGCTGCTTCTGTTCCAGGCGCTGCAGCCGGGTCATGACATAGGGGCGGGAATTGGTGAAGTTGTGGCCGCCCAGCATCCGGGAATGGGTAGAGCCTTTCAGATAGGTAAGAGGGTTGCAGTCCGGCTGGAAGGAGCCCAGCAGGAAGGCAAGTTCATAGCGGCGGAGCTGGAATCCCTGTACACTGGCAAGCAGGGCAGAGGCCAGCAGCTTGTGACTGCGTTTTTGCACCGAGTTGTCTCTCCTTTGTGAATGAATGGCCCAAGTATAGCACGCTCACTATGGAAAAACAAGCGGTTTATCATGGATTTTTCATTGTTTTAACGGCAGGGGATCTCCTGTATGTTCCGGGGTAGAATAAAATGGGACTCCTGCTCCCTTTCGGATACAGCTGTCGGCGGCTGACAGTATGAATTGTAAAAAATTATCGAATTTGCCCGTTTTATTATTTTCAAGGTGGTTCCAGATGTGATATACTGAAAATATCAACAAAATGATTCGTAAAAAAGGAGGCTTTTCCATGAAAGTTGTAGTTGTAGGCGGTGTAGCTGGCGGTGCTTCGGCAGCGGCAAGACTGCGCCGTCTGAATGAATCCGCAGAGATCATCATGTTCGAGCGTGGGGAATACATCTCGTTTGCCAACTGCGGACTGCCCTATTACATCGGTGGAGAGATCACCGACCGGGCTGCCCTGACCCTGCAGACCCCCCAGAGCTTCCACTCCCGGTTCCATGTGGATGTGCGCATCAACAGCGAGGTGACCGCCATCGACCCCAAGGCCAAGCAGGTCACCGTCCGCAGCAAGGACCGCGGCGAGTACACTGAGAGCTACGATAAGCTCATCCTCTCCCCGGGCGCTGCCCCCATCCGCCCCCCGATGGAGGGTGCCGACAACGAGCGGGTGTTCACCCTGCGCAACATTCCCGATACCTATAAGATCCGTGGCTATGTGGAAGAACAGCACCCCAAGAGCGCCGTGGTCGTAGGCGGCGGCTACATCGGTGTGGAGATGGCAGAAAACCTCAAGAATGCCGGTGTGGATGTCACCATTGTGGAGCTGGCTGACCATGTCATTGCCCCGCTGGATTATGATATGGCCTGTGATGTACACCGCTACCTCAAGGAAAAGGGCGTGGGCCTGATTCTCCAGAATGGGGTGCAGTCCATCCGGGAGGAGGGCGGAGCGCTTCGCCTGACCCTGTCCGATGGCGAAATCGACACCGATCTGGTGATCATGGCGGTGGGCGTCCGCCCGGATACCGCCCTGGCCAAGGAGGCCGGACTGGAGCTCAACCGGCGCGGCGCCATTGTGGTGGATGAGCACATGCTTACCAGCGACCCGGATATCTATGCTGTCGGCGATGCCGTGGAAGTCACCGACTTTGTCACCGGCGAAAAGGCCTATATCCCGCTGGCTGGCCCCGCCAACAAGCAGGGCCGCATCGCTGCGGACAACATCTGCGGTATTCCCACTACCTATAAGAACACCCAGGGCTCTGCCGTGCTGAAGATCTTTGATATGACAGTGGCCACCACCGGTGTCAATGAACGCGCCGCCAAGGCAGCCGGTCTGGATTACGATAAGGTGTACACCTTCTCCAACAGCCATGCCTCCTACTACCCCGGCAGCACCGGAATGTCCATCAAGACCCTGTACGAAAAGGGCACCGGCAAGATCCTGGGCGCCCAGATCGTCGGCTTTGACGGGGTGGACAAGCGCTGTGATGTGCTGGCAACTGCCATCCGTGCCGGTATGACTGCCAAGGACCTCACCGAGCTGGAGCTGTGCTATGCACCGCCCTTCGGCTCGGCCAAGGACCCGGTGAACTTCGTGGGTTATGTCATCGAAAACACTTTGGCTGGCCGTGTGAAGAACTTCTTCTGGGACGATGTGGCAAAGCTCCCCCGGGACGGCAGTGTGACCCTGCTGGATGTCCGCACCGATCTGGAGCGTGAGAATGGCCAGTACATCGATGGCTTTATCCACATTCCGGTGGACGAACTCCGGGAGCGGGTCGGCGAACTGGACAAGTCCAAGCCGGTTTACATCCACTGCCGCACTGGCCTGCGCAGCTATGTGGCCTGCTGTATGCTGGCTGGCCTGGGCTTCGACTGCTACAACCTCTCGGGCGGCTGGCGGCTGTACGAGTCCATCCTCAGCGAGACCAAGTCCCCAGAGCACGGCTGCTACGACCCCAACTGAGTTTTCCGGCGCTGCTCTGAATCGTAAAGAGCGCACTCGATCGAACAGACAGAAAAATCCCGGCACGGGAAAAGGTGCCGGGATTTTTTGCGTTCTGTGAACTTATGTCTCCTGGGGGAAGGTGGCCATGAACTGCCGTAGCTTTGCAGCTGAGCCTTCCGAGAGAGTGTAGGTGATGGTCTGATCCAGATCGGAGCTGTAAAGATAGTAGATCGAGCCGCCAGGATCAGGGGTGGCCCCATAGTCACCATAGCCATGTCCCCAGTACCGTACCCCCGAGTCGAACCATACCTCAACACTGTAAAGACTGGAGGGCATATCTGGATTCATGGCACCATCATCGACTTCCGGTGTTTTGGTGGGAGTGGCAGTAAGGCCGTGCTTCAGGTAGTCTGAGATTCTGGCGATCACAGCCGGGTCGCTGGTATCTATTCCGCTTTCAAAACCGCTCAGTCGGATTCTGGTGATCTTGGCAGTGGTCATGTGGGTGTACCAGTGCAGGTTCTTTTCGGTCTGGGCGTTGTAGGCGCTCTCCCATACACTGTGGAGCGGCGAGCCTTCGCCCAGCCAGACATAGTGCCGTCCCTTGTCGGTGAAGAGCAGGATCGCCCGGGAGCCGGAGTCGTCGTTTGCCTCAGCGGCTTTCACCAGCTCGTCCATCACCGGCTCCAGCAGCGAGAGCGGGCAGTCGGCGGTGAAGTGATCGTCATAGTCCAGCACAGCGGCCTCGAGGATCGTCTCCCCCTGGAAGGTGAGGGGGAGCTGGGCTGCCTGGGACGAGCTGTTGGAATCGGCAGGTGTTCCAGGTACAGAGCCGGGGTCGCCTTCAGAAGGGAGTTCCTCTGATTCGGAGGAATTTTCCTCTGGTTCGGACGAAGATTCTTCCGTCTGGGAAGAGCTGCTTTCAGACGGGGTATCCGGCATGTTGGAGGACGGCTCAGAGGAGCAGCCGGCAGCAGTGAGCATCAGCAGCACTGCCAGGAGCAGCGCACACAGTCGGCGGATCAGTTTCATGAAAAATTCCTCTTTTTCTGCGGGGTTCTTGTTACCCACATTATAATACAGGATCTGGAAAGGGACAAGGCGGAACGGGGAATTTGGCGGAAACTGCCGGATTGCAGCGGGTTAAAATAGGGAAAAGGGCAGATTTATCCCAGGCAAACCCAGGGAAATACCAATCAAAAAGAGGAAAATTTCCGCTTGACGGAACCATACCGGTATGGTATAGTATTGTTAGGTTAGTTACAACTAACTTAACGGAAACAACACCCGGACATCCCTGGTGGAAGGAGGAAGGACTATGCTGGAACCATACCTGATCGGGCACTGCTCGCCCACCTTGGCAAACCTTAAAACAGCCAATCTCTTTGGCTACCGGTACGACCGGACGGAGGATCTGACCGAGCAGCTCGAACAGCTGCGCCAGCAGCTTCTTCCTCGGGGCGTGGAACTGCGGCTCCTGCAGCTGGGACCGGATCGTGCGCTGGTCTATGTCTATCGGATCCGGCGGCTGGTCCGCGACCTAGCTGACCCGGAGATCCGGCAGTTCCTGCAAGGCTGCGGCTATCGGGATTTTTCCGCAGAGGGCGCGCTGGCACATCTGGCGCGGCGCATTGCGGAAAATGGTGGAGAATTCCCGCATGAGATCGGGCTGTTTCTCGGCTATCCGCTGGGGGATGTCCAGGGCTTTATCACACACAGAGGTCAGAACTGCAAGTGTACCGGCTGCTGGAAGGTGTACTGCAATGAGCAGGAAGCCCAAAAGCAGTTCTGCCGGTTTGCAAAGTGCAGATCCATTTACTGTCGGCTGTATCAGGAGGGAACCGATCTTTCCCGGCTGACGGTGGCGGCCTGATCTCCGGACAGGGAAAGTGAGGTTGATCGACACAATGAGCAAAGCTGCGATCGTATATTGGAGCGGTACCGGCAATACCGAGCTGATGGCACAGAAGGTGCTGGAGGGCGCACGAGCTGCCGGAGCCGATGCACAGATGTTCCGGGCGGGGGAATTCTCCGCGGAACGGCTGAAGGACTTTGATGCCGTGGCATTCGGCTGTCCTTCCATGGGTGCCGAACAGCTGGAGGAGAGCGAGTTCGAGCCCCTGTTTGCAGCTTGCCGCCCGGAGCTGCAGAACAGGAAGATCGCCCTGTTCGGTTCCTATGGCTGGGGCGATGGAGAGTGGATGCGCACCTGGGAAGCCGACTGCCGGGCCGATGGCGCGGTGCTGCTGGCCGATCCGGTGATCTGCAATGAAACACCGGACGACGAAGCCCAGGAGGCCTGTATCGCCCTGGGGCGCACCTTGGCCTGAATGATGATCCTCCCTTTGGAAGTAAGCGGATACACGCATATTTTCCCCAACTCCTTTTGATGTACCACCGATCGGCTCCGGTTTTTACCCGGCCGGATATGCCGATCCCATTTACCCCTTTTAATTTTTCCATAATGAATGGCGGACGGGATTTACCCACCTGGCTGCCAACTCCTTTTGATACCCCTGAAAGAAAAAGACCGGACTCGTGTCCCGGTCTTTTTTCTTTGTACAAGAAGAGGGGAATTTCCCCACTGTAAAATGTAAGTATTTTATAAACAATGGCACCCCCAGCTTGAACCGCCGGAAATATGGTGTATAATATGGGGGTAATACGAAGACAGTTTCTCCCGCAGTTTGTAAGGAGTTTTGATATGCCAAATCAGAGAAGATCCCGGCCGGTACGGCGCTCCAGCGGTTCCGGTGATGTGTTTGTCCCTGTGATCATTATTCTGGTGGGGATCACGATTTTGTCCCTGCTCATCGCCTTTGCCTGGCAGAAATGGCAGGATAAGTACGATCCTGATTCCCTCTACCCCGATTCCCGGCCCGCAACCTCGCAGAGCGAGTCCTCCTCGGAGCCGGAGCCCTCTTCGGAGGAGAGCTCGTCCGAGCCGGAGGCCCCAGTGGCGCAGTTCGGCCAGCCCCTGCCCGAGAGCGATCGGGTCACCAGCGCCTACTTCAACGATGCTGTCTTTATTGGTGACTCGCTCACCACCGGCATCCAGCTCTACAATATCCTGCCGGATACCACCGTTCTGGCTGCAGTGGGTGTGGGCCTGGAGAACATCTACTCCAAGGAGGTCATCGGGCCGTCCGGCAGTCAGCAGACCATTCTGGCAGCGGCGGATTCCCAGCAACCCGCCAAGATCTATGTGATGCTGGGCATCAACGGCCTGAAGGGGCTGGGCGCCGATAAGACGGTGGAGCTCTACCGCGATCTGGTGCAGCACCTCAAGGAGACCCATCCGGACAGCATCATCTATGTGCAGTCCTTCATGCCCATCAACGAGGAGAAGTTCCAGGCCAACTACGGCTATAACCTCACCAATGCCGACATCGATGCCTGCAACGAAAAGCTGATGGCCATGGCCGGTGAGGAGCAGGTCTACTATGTAAACCCGGCCGAAGCGATCAAGGACGAGATCGGCGGTCTGCCGGCAGAATTCACCACCGATGGCCTGCACTTCAAGGGCGAATATTACAACAAGTGGATCGATTATCTCAAGGAACACACTGTACCGGAAGCCTGATCTGCCGGTATGGCTGCGATAAAGATTGGAGGAAATCTAACATGAAGAAACTGATGGCTGCGGCACTTGCCGCGATGATGGTACTGAGCCTTTCCGCCTGCGGCGGCGGCTCTGATTCGAGCGAAAGCTCCAGCGAAGCTGCTTCTGTAAGCAGCGCTGCCGACCCCAAGACTTCGGAGGTCACAGCCGACGGCCTGGCCAAGAAGATGGTAGAGGCCACCACCTTCCAGGATGAGGTGATCGCCATCAGCGCCGAGATCGTGCCCAACTACTACACCATTCCGGACAGCGTGAAGGAATACGCCGTCTATATGTGCCCCACCGGCGCCACTGTGGAGGAGATCTCGGTCTTTCACACCAGCGACGCAGCTGCTGTGGAAAAGATGATTCAGACCCATCTGGAAGCCCGCACCGCCGAGTATGAGTCCTACCGTCCGGATGAGGTGAAGAAGCTGGACGGCGCCAAGGTAGTCAAGAGCGGCGACTTTGTGGCTGTGATCATCGCAGACGACACTGCCGCAGCCGAGGCAGCTTTTGAGGCAGAGCTGGGCGCATAAGCAGTCGGTTTTTAGAACCTTGTTCTGTACGGAAA
>CAKWRB010000023.1:8262-12534 GCA_934845495.1 uncultured bacterium | reverse complement strand
TCTTTATCTATCCGGGATACAAGTTTAAGGTACTGGATGGCCTGATTACAAACTTCCACCTGCCGGAAAGCACTCTGATTATGCTGGTAAGTGCGCTGGCTGGTTATGATCACACCATGGCAGCCTATCGGGAAGCCGTAGAAAAGAAATTCCGCTTTTACAGCTTCGGCGATGCAATGTTCATTGCAGATCTGCCGGACCTCAGGAGGTAAGCATGTATAAACTGATTAAAAAACAGGGGAATGCCCGTCGCGGCGAATTCCAGACAGTTCACGGCACTGTACAGACACCGGCGTTTATGAATGTCGGCACCTCGGCTGCTATCAAGGGCGGAATCTCGTCCTACGATCTGAAGGACCTTAAGTGCCAGGTCGAGCTTTGCAACACCTATCATCTGCACCTGCGTCCTGGCGACGATGTGATTCGGGATCTGGGCGGACTGCATAAATTTATGGGATGGGAGCGCCCAATTCTGACCGACAGCGGTGGTTTCCAGGTGTTCTCGCTGTCCTCTCTGCGCAAGATCGAGGAGGAGGGCGTTTACTTCCAGTCACACATTGACGGCAGGCGCATTTTCATGGGTCCGGAGGAGAGCATGCGAATCCAGTCGAATCTGGCTTCCACCATCGCTATGGCCTTCGATGAATGCATTGAAAACCCGGCCACACGGGAATACACCGCCCGCTCCATTGCCCGCACAGTGCGCTGGCTGGAACGCTGTAAAAAGGAAATGCAGCGTTTGAATTCACTGCCCGAGACTATCAACAAGAACCAGTTGCTCTTTGGCATCAATCAGGGTTCTACCTTTGAGGATCTCCGCATCGAGCATATGAAGCAGATCGCAGCGCTGGATCTGGACGGCTATGCCATCGGCGGTCTGGCTGTGGGAGAGACAGCGGAGGAGATGTATCGGATCATTGAAGCCGTAGAGCCCTATATGCCCGCGGATAAGATCCGCTACCTGATGGGTGTTGGAACTCCGGTCAATATCCTGGAGGCTGTGGCCCGCGGTGTGGACCTGTTTGACTGTGTAATGCCTAGCCGTAACGCTCGCCATGGTCACATCTTCACCTGGGATGGCGTGATCAATCTGATCAATGCCAAGTATCAGCGGGATGACCGACCCATCGATGAACACTGTGACTGCCCGGTTTGCCGCCAGCATTCCCGTGCCTATATCCGCCACCTGCTCAAGGCAGGGGAGATGCTGGGTATGCGCCTGGCTGTAATGCATAACCTCTACTTCTATAACACCCTGATGGAGCGCATCCGGGAAGCGCTGGATAACGATACCTTCGATGAGTTTTATCAGAAATATGTTCCGATTCTGGGCCGTCGCATCTGAGAAGTCGGAAAACCGGCATAAAAGCGGGGATTTTTTAAGTTCTCCCTTGCAAGTGACCGTTTTTTTCTGTATAATATCTATTGTATATTTTTTGGAGGTGCAAATCTATGTTTTCCAATCTGATGCTTACTGCTACTGCTGAAGGCTCGGGCTTTACCTATCTGTTCGGCCAGCTCGGCGTAATGGTCGTAATGATTGCTGTACTCTGGTTCTTCCTGATTCGTCCTCAGAACAAGCGGGAGAAGGAAGTTGCCAAGATGCGTGAGGCTCTGGAAGTTGGCGATGAGGTAATTACCCGCGGCGGTATCATTGGTCGTGTTGTAAACCTCAAGGACGACTATGTAATGATCGAAACCGGCAGTGACCGCACCAAGATGCGCATTGCTCGCTGGGCCATCGACATCAACACCACTGCTGAGAAGGAAAAGTAAGAATTTTCTCAAAAGGTGTACTGATATGCAGCTCGGTGCAATATCCTAATAGCGGTAACCGATATCATATCAGGAGGTCGTCGCTTTATGATGTCTGAAAAACACCCAACTGGCAAACATCTGCCACACCCTGTAAAACCTGTATTGTTCTGCTCACATTGCAGGATCTTCCACATGCAGCAGTGGAACCACTTGCTCTGCTGGCCGGAGGCTTCGGCTGTCTGTTGGCCGGGTTTCTCTGCGCCAGGTTCTATGGACGCAGCGGTCTGCTGATCGGCGCTGCCTGCGGTGTCATGGTATTCGGGATCATTTTCCTGGCCGGGTCCATGACGATGGGAGGGGAGATGGGACCATCGCTTTGGCTGAAAGGGTTGATCTTCCTGTTCTGCGGTGCAATTGGCGGTGTCTTGGGCGTAAATACAGTTCTTCCAGTAAAATAAGCTATTTACACAGAAGCGGGTTTTGTGGTATAATTTAACTAAACTGAAACCTATGAACGAAAAGAGGATATAAAATTATGACACACGTTAAGACTCTGAACAAGGCAAATCTGAAGGCTAGCTGCGCTAAGGGTGGCTGCGGCGAGTGCCAGGCTTCCTGCCAGTCTGCTTGCAAGACTTCCTGCACCGTTGCTAACCAGAAGTGCGAGAACCCCAGCCGCTAAACGGTTGATTCCAACTGAACGCAGTGAATGTTAAGGGACAGTTTCTGTCCCTTAACTTTTGTCCCGGAACATTGATAAGGAGATCAAAATGATACATAAGTATTTTCAGAATGGCTATTATATCGTACTGGATGTAAACAGCGGTGCTGTGCATGTAGTAGATGAGCTGTTCTACAACATGCTGGACCATGTTTCGCCCGGCCTGACCGAGGAATGCCCGGAAGAAGTGATCCGTGCACTTTCCGATCGCTGGTCCGAAGAGGAAATCCGCTCCACCTATGCTGAAATGGTTTCCCTTGAAAAGAATGGTCAGCTCTTCAGTGCAGATGATTATGAGCAGTTTGCCAATATGATGGTTTCTTCTCCTGTCAAGGCACTGTGCCTGAATATTGCCCATGACTGTAACCTCCGCTGCGAGTACTGCTTTGCAGGTAAGGGCGACTATTGCCAGGGCCGTATGCTCATGACTGAAGAAGTGGGGAAGGCAGCCATCGATTACCTGCTGCACTACTCCCAGGGCAGACACAACCTGGAAGTTGACTTCTTTGGCGGCGAACCTACCATCAACTTTGATGTAGTCAAGAAGGTGGTTGAGTACGCTCGTTCCAAGGAGCAGGAGTTCGATAAGAAGTTCCGCTTCACCATCACCACCAATGGCCTGCTTCTCGATGATGATATGATTGACTTCATCAACAAGGAAATGTACAATGTTGTCTGCTCCACCGACGGCCGTAAGGAGGTCAACGACCGCGTTCGTGCCCGTGTGGACGGCAGCGGCTGCTATGATTCGATCATTCCGCATTTCCAGGAGCTGGTTCGGAAGCGCGAGAATTCGGAAAATCCCGAGAACTGGCAGTACTATGTCCGCGGCACCTTTACCAAGTACAACAAGGACTTTGGCGAAGATGTTCTGCACATGAACTCGCTGGGCTTTGATCAGATCTCCATTGAGCCGGTTGTTGCTGACCCCAAGGAACCTTATGCCCTGACTGCTGCGGATCTGCCGGAAGTGTTCAAGGAATACGATCGCCTTTCCAAGATCATGATCGAAAAGCATAAGTCTGGTGAAGGCTTCAACTTCTACCACTTCATGATCGATCTGGATCAGGGCCCCTGCGCCATCAAGCGTCTGAGAGGTTGTGGCTGCGGCAATGAATATGTAGCTATCACTCCCGATGGTGATGTTTATCCCTGCCATCAGTTCGTTGGCCACGAGGAGTGGAAGATGGGTAATGTATTCGATCTCTCCATCAATCAGGAGATGAAGGACAACTTTGCCCGTGCCACCGTATATCACAAGGCCAAGTGCCAGGATTGCTGGGCCAAGTTCTACTGCAGCGGCGGCTGTAACGCCAATAACTGGCAGTACATGGGCAATATTCTGGATTCCTTCGATCTCGCCTGTGAGATGGAGAAGAAGCGCCTGGAATGCGCCATTATGATCCAGGCTGCTCTGGCTGAATAATCACATCATTCTATAAAAAAGACCTGCGAATTATCGCAGGTCTTTTTTCATGCAGGTGCACATATATATCCGGTAGAATCTAAAAGAAGGACGGGCTATAATAATGTATACCAGTGTGGATTTGAGCGCATTGCATGAGAAAAAACGATTTACTGAAAAAACAGAAAGCCATATCTTCCGACCGCATGGATGGCTGCTCCTTCTGGCGGGCTGTTACCTTATAGGGATTTTTCTGGGATGCAGAGTGCTTCGTCTAGCTCCTGATGAACTCCTTCACGGAATGAAGGCTGTCTTTTCAGAACACCTGGCCATTCGCACCGCACAAACGCTGCGGCAGCTGGTGATTTCATCATTCTGGCAAGCCATG